>DATCWN010000276.1:0-2017 GCA_036566285.1 Hanamia sp. | reverse complement strand
TACTATTGGTTTTAATCATACTCCCTGCTCTTGTTCAAGCACAGGGTGATCCTGGTTGCGATCCTTTTGGTTATGATGCAAATGGAAATCCTTGTCCAATTGATGGGGGTCTCTCTGCATTACTTGCCATTGGAGTAGGCTATGGCATTAAAAAATACAAAGAGTCTAAAAAAATATCATCCCTACCCCGGGAAGGATCCGATGAATAAAGCTTCCGGTGCTGCAAAAAATATTTTTCATTTACTGAGGGTTTTTCCTTTGTATCTTTTCAATCTTCTTTCTTCTTTTCTTTCAAAAAAATTCGATTAAATTTGTCAGAGTTCCTGGTATTAAACCGGACAATCCGTTTATTATTGTATTATTGCTTTCGAAACTGATTATGCAAGTATCTCCCTCTATTAATCCCCCCAAAACATTGCAGAATGGTTCGAAAAGAATTTTGCATGGTGCACAGGTTTATACCGTTGCAGCTCTTCTTTTTATAATTTCCCTTTTGAGTTCCTGTAGCAGCATTAAAAAAGTCATTTATTTTCAAGACCTGCCAAACGATACCACGCTCACCAACCTGGTATCAAAAAACTTTGATAGCAAAATTCAAAAAGGTGATTTACTCAGTATCACGGTTGCCAGCCTAAGCCCGGAAAACACCGCCATCTTTAATGCCCCTCAAAATTCTGTGGGTACGCTTACCGGTTATCTTGTAGATGAAACAGGAAGTATTCAATTTGCAAAATTGGGAAACTTACAGGTGGCAGGCATGACAAGGAAAGAATTGAAATCAAAGTTGGAAACGGATCTTTCTCCTTACCTTACTCAAACTATCGTAACGGTTGGATTTTTAAACCACCATGTAACCATGATGGGAGCGGTGTCTCCACAGGTACTGCCTATGGTTACCGATAATATGACGATCCTTGATGCACTGGCCAGCAGTGGCGACATCGGTGCAAAAGGTAGAATGGATAATATTTTGGTGATCAGGGAGAAAGACAATTCCAAAGAATTTAAAAGAGTAAGCCTTACTGATAAATCTATATTTTATTCTCCTTATTTTTACCTGCAACCTAATGATATTGTTTACGTGGAACCTGTTAAAGAAAAAACAAAAACTTCCGTACCACAGATCATTTCGTATGTAACCACAGGATTTACTTTTCTAATTTTTATTTTGGACAGGATCATAAAATAAATTTTACCGGATGGATGAAGATCAGTTTTTTAAGGAGCGCGCCGACAGCAATATATTCAAGCAGGTCATTTACAAATACCTTCCGTTCTGGCCTTTGTTTGTCATAACGGTCTCCATTTCTATGTTCATCTCCTTCATTGATCTTCGCTCACAGATTCCTATGCACGTAGCCTCTGCAAAGGCTTTATTAAAAGACCCCAATAAATCCGGCGGCGATTCTAAAGTGCTGGATGCCCTGAATATTTTCAGTGAAAAAAAGATTGTGGACAATGAGATCGTAGTGCTTCGGTCTAATGATATTATGACGGAAGTGGTAAAGCAATTAGACTTGTACGCAAAAGTGTATAACAAAGGAAATGTGCGTACAGAAGAATTATATAAGTCCAATTCGCCCATTAAGTTCCTCGCGGTTGATAAAGAAAATTTCAATTTGTGGGGCACTTATTTTTTCTCTATCAACTGGAAAAAAAGAACCGTTACCATTGACAAAAAAACCGCTTCCTTTCATGATACCATAAGCATACAAGGGATTCCGGTGATACTTGCCATTAATGAAGAATACAATCCCAATGTAGAAGGCAAGAATTATTTTGTTCAGTTTGCTTCTCCATCCGGGGCAGCAGGCGGTCTTACGGGCGGATTAAAAATTTCTCCTTATTCCTATTCTTCTACCATTTTAAATATAAGTTTAAACACGCCTGTACCGGAAAAAGGAAGGGATATATTGAACAAGCTTTTTGAAATTTATAATATTGATGCCGTTGAAGATAAAAACCTGATTGCCGACAGAACGATGAATTTTATAGATGACCGGCTTGGGCTGGTAAC
>DATCWN010000214.1:0-4595 GCA_036566285.1 Hanamia sp. | reverse complement strand
TGAGCAGAAGCGCTCCCTGCATAAAACACGCAGCACAAGAAAAAAAGCAGCCACTTTGGAAACTTTAGTGGTAAATGATTTCTCATAATTTGATTTTGTTTAATTAAATAAAAATTTATCTCAAAAAACCGGCTTCAAAAGCAGGCTATCAATACTCATTAAAATCATGACCGTAGGATGTTTCGTGCATTTACCGCAAGAAATCAAACCTTTTAAAGGCAGAGCCCAACTATAGTGGGTGCCGGGCATAAATAGAAATACTCAACACTTTATTCAGGACTCAATAAACATTCCTTAGGTATTTATCAGGATTTATAAAGAAATCCTGCGACAATTATTTTCAGTTTTTAAATGATTACTAAAGTTTATCAGGGTATAAGCGGATTAGTAATTGATTTTGTAAAAGTATTTGTTTACAACTACTCATAATTTTGTTAAATTAACTTATCATTAAGGTATTTTGGCAAAAAAAGGTACTTAGACTGTTATTTGCCAAAATACCTTAATTTTTTTGTGGGAGTAATTTGCTGAATCCCTTACCAGGCCCTGTTAAAAGATAAAAAGAGGAGTATGGAAAGGAAAAAGGAATAAAGGAAAAATCCAAATAACCACTTCATTGTTTTAGTAGCCTATTTTACAAAGCCCTGTCCAAATGAACATAGCCGCCATCTACGTGAATGAGTTGGCCGGTGGTATGGCTTGATTTTTCTGACAAAAGAAAAGCAGTCATGTTGGCTATTTCTTCAGTGGTGGTCATGCGTTGGCCCAAAGGAATTCTTGAGGTAATTTCTTTCAATTTTTCTTCAGCATCGGGCAATGTCTGAATCCATTTTGCATATTGAGGCGTCCACGATTCGGCCACCACTATAGCATTGACACGGATGCCGTATTTCAATAACTCTACTGCCCATTCTCTTGTAAGAGCATTGCGCCCTCCGTTGGCGGCAGCATAAGCAGAAGTGTTGCCCTGACCGGTTTCTGCGGTTTTAGAAGAGATATTTACGATGGAGCCCTTGCTTTTTATCAATTCAGGCAACGCAAAATGCGCCATCAAATAATAATGAATTAAACTTTTGTGCAGGCTTTCTACAAACCTTTCATAATTTCCATTTTCCAATCCCACTCCATCATTCTGGCCGGCATTGTTTACCAGCCCGTCAATACGCCCATATTTTTCAATCACTTTCTTTACTGCTTTATCACTTTCTTCGGGCTTGTTTAATTCTGCCACTACCTGGAAGATTTCTCCGCCTTCAGACGATAATTCTGTAATTAGTTTCAGATTATCTTTTTCATTTCTCCCTACTATTACAGGAATGGCGCCTTCTGCAGCCAATACCTTTACAATGCCTTCGCCGATTCCTTTGGCGCCGCCGGTTACTATAATTACTTTATCTTTTAATTGCAGGTCCATATTTGTAAATTGTAAAAATAAAAGTATCGTGCCTAAAGATGGTAGGACAAACCAGGAAGGTTTAATTAAGTATTTGTTTTAAAAGGAAAATCTCAAATAAACCTTCCTGGTTTTATTCTAACTATTTGATGAATAGGCTATCACTTTTTGCTTTGAAATACCCAATCCATCAATGCCCAATTCCATTACATCGCCTTCTTTTAAAAAAACCGGTGGCTTCATTCCCAAACCAACACCCGGAGGCGTTCCTGTGGAAATTACATCTCCAGGTAAAAGTGTCATAAACTGGCTGATATAAGAGATTAAAAAAGGTATTTGGAAGATGAAATTAGCAGTGTTGCTGTCCTGCATTATTTTACCATTAACGGAGAGCCATAGACGCAGATTATTTACATCGGCAATCTCATCCGGCGTAGCCATAAACGGCCCAAGCGGAGCAAAGGTGTCGCAGCTTTTTCCTTTCACCCATTGGCCACCTTTTTCTAATTGAAATTCGCGCTCGCTAAGGTCATTGTGCAAACAATAACCGGCTACGTAATTCAATGCGTCAGCCTCCTCTACATAGGAAGCTTTTTTACTAATCACTACCGCCAGCTCTACTTCCCAATCAGACTTTGTAGAGTTTTTAGGAATCACCACATCATCAAATGGGCCTATAAGTGAAGTAGTTGATTTAAAAAAAATAATTGGTTCTGTAGGAATGGCTGCGTTGGTTTCCCTGGCATGATCGGCATAATTTAACCCGATACAAATAATTTTAGAAGGGCGGCTAACGGGGCTGCTTAGACGAAGATCTTTTGAGACTTTAGGAAGTTTGTCTTTATTGGATTCAATAAATTTCTGTAAACGATTCAGGCCATCTGTTTCAAAAAAATGTTCATTATAATCTTCTCCAAAAGAGGAAGTATCATAATACTCATCATTAATAATAATTCCTGTTTTCTCTTTGTTGATTTCACCAAAACGTATCAGTTTCATGTTGTGTATTTAGTTATAATTTTTTTTCTTTAAAAGTATTGGGTTAGCTATTTAATGTAATAAAGCCGCCATCTATCGGGTAATCGCAACCGGTAATAAAGGAGGCTTCATCAGAACATAGATATAAAATGAGCGCAGCAATTTCTTCGGGCTTTGCCATTCTGCCAATGGGCTGGCTCTTCGATAATTTCTCAAACATTTCGGCTTCTTTTCCTGCGTAATTCTTTTTAATAAAATCATCTACAAAAGGTGTATGCACCCGTGCGGGAGAAATACAATTACACCGAATGCCTTTATCAATATAATCCCTGGCAACGGACAACGTCATCGCATACACGGCGCCTTTACTCATGGAATAAGCAAACCGATCCTGCAAGCCCACATTATTTGCAATAGAAGCGAGGTTCAGGATCACACCACTTTTATTTTTATTCATAATGGAAACCGCCGCTTGCAGGCAATTATAAACCCCTTTTACATTTACACTATACACCCTGTCGAAGTCACTTTCTGTGGTGCTTTCCACATTCCCTATGTGTGATATGCCGGCGCTGTTTACCACAATGTCAACCTTACCAATTTCATTAAAAACATCTTTTACCTGCTGCTGAATGGTAACATCACAGGCATGCTTAAACGCTTTTCCATTAGCCTGTTGTATTTCTTTAACGGTTGCATCACAGGCGTCTTCATTCCTGTCTATAACATGTACCTGTGCGCCTTGCTTTGCAAATAATAAGGCTACGGCTTTCCCGATTCCACTACCGCTGCCGGTAACTACAGCTATTTTTTCATCTAAACGAAACATAATTTTTTGCGCAATTTATTTATTATTAATAAGAAATGTCCAAAGGTATCTTTAACTATAATTTTATTTTGAGTTTCCAGAATGATTTCGATTCTCCACAGGCTTCGTGCAGATAAATTTATTTTCTTTTTTTTTCAGGTGAAGGTTTTAACCTTAGAAGAATAGCTTATTAAATTCCACGCACCTTATTACCTTATTCTATTTGTAAATGAGTGCATCAATCATGGTATCTTATTTTCATTCCAATCCGATATCCAATCCAATTTCTAATAAGGTAATAAGGTAGAATTACCGATACGACTCTCTTCGAATAAGGTTTTTAAAAATCATCATTAGAACGTTATCATAACTAATGACATCAAATCGAGAAGGTCCTTTGCAGTCTCTCCTCTAAATCAAAGATCCGAAAAAGACCTTCGTGGTTTAAAAATCTTTTAACTCAAAAATTTTATCCATCAATTTCCACTTCTCTCCTGCCGCGCTACCCGGCAATGGCTGCTGGTATTTCCACATCAACTCTTCCCATTGCTGCACTTTTTCATTTTGTTTATCTGCTTCATTTTTTGTTTCAAAACTAAAATCATCGTTCACCTCCATTATCATAAACAAGCGGGTTTGGTACCGGTAGATTTCCATATTTTCTATCCCGGAATCTTTAATAGATTTTATTATTTCGGGCCACACCTCTTTGTGAATCCTTTCATATTCTTGAATTAATTCAGGATCACTTTTTAGATCCAGTGTCAGAGAATATCTTTTCATGAACGGGTTTTTATTTTATAACCATACACAGCAAACATAAACACAAATACAAAACAAATCAATGGAACTATGTACGAAAAAGGAGTAGAATGGGATTGAGCCAATGCGCCCATAACCAGTGGTACCAGGGCACCGCCCACAATTGACATGATGATGTATGAGGCGCCTTTCTTTGTATAAATCCCAAGATTTTTGATGCCTAATGCAAAGATGGTGGGGAACATAATAGATTCAAAAAAGAAAATCGCCATCAAAGAATAAACAGATACCATACCCGGCGCCATAACCACCACAAAACACAAACCTATATTGATGAGCGCATACAATGCCAGTAGTTTATGCGGCGCTATCACTTTCATCAGCGCGGTTCCTGCAAATCTTCCGGCGGTAAATAATATCAGGCTGCCGGAAAGTAAAAAAGCAGCGCGTGCATTATCAATCCCAATGTTTTTTTCGGTGCAATAATTTATGAATAATGCGGCTATACCCACCTGCGCAGCTACATAAAAGAACTGCGCAACGATTGCCCAAACGAAATGTGTATGCTCAAATAATTTTTTACCTGCATGGCCTTTTTCATCTATCACTAATTCTTCTTCTTTTACTTCAGGCATGGGTGTTTTAAAAAATAAA
>DATCWN010000470.1:0-3508 GCA_036566285.1 Hanamia sp. | reverse complement strand
TCCACTTGCATCGCCCTTCATCAATCCTTTTACATCATTTAAAGTAGCGTGATTGATATCGCCGGGGATGGTGTGTTTGAGTGCAGAAGCAGCCACGCCAAATTCGGCGGCATCTTTCATTTCCATTCCTGAAACCAATCCGTAAATAAATCCGCTGGCAAACGAGTCGCCACTGCCCACACGATCTACGATTCTTACTTCATATTTTTTGGAATGATAAAATTCCTTGCCATCATACACCAATGCGCTCCATCCATTATCCGAAGCGCTGTAGCTTTCTCTCAAAGTAGAAGCAATGTATTTAAATCCAAACTTTTCTTTCATTTGCTGAAACACATCTTTGTAGCCATCAAGATTTAATTCGCCTTTGGTAACATCGGTGCCTTTACTTTTAAATCCTAATGTAGTTTCCGCATCTTCTTCATTGCCGATGCACACATCCACATATTGGCAAAGCCTTGTCATTACTTCTTTTGCTTTTTCTTTGCTCCATAATTTCTTGCGATAATTAAGATCTATGCTTGTGGTGATGCCTTTTGCTTTAGCTGCTTTCAAAGCGGCTTCTGTAAGTGCGGCGGCCTTGTCGCTAAGTGCCGGTGTGATGCCGGTGGTGTGAAACCAAACCGCGTCTTCAAATATTTTATCAAAATCAAAATCAGCAACGTCTGCTTCTGCGATGGCGGCATCGGCACGATCGTAAATCACTTGTGAGGCACGTGCAGAAGCGCCTGTTTCTAAAAAATAGATGCCCAGTCTTTTCCCGCCTCTTACCATAAACTGTGTATCTACTCCATATCGCCGTAGATGATTGATGGCGGATTGCCCTATTGCATTATCCGGCACCTTGGAAACAAAGACGCCTTGTAATCCATAATTGCACAAAGCCGCTGCTACATTAGCTTCGCCGCCACCATACGTAACATCAAAATTATCGGATTGTACAAATCTTTTAAAATCGGGGGTTGATAATCGCAGCATGATTTCTCCAAGGGTTACCACTTTTTTTGACATGATTGTTTGAAGGGTTTTTATTTTTTTATTGTAAGATAATTATATCTCTTTACTATTTTTCAATTCAACTTTTTCAACTTGTCCACTCTTTGTTCCTTTTATAGCCACTATGGTTAATATTGCTGAAAGGAATAAGGAGCCTGACATAAAAATATAGGAAACGCCAAAGCCGCCTGTAAGGCCATTTAAATAACCTACTATATACGCCCCCACAAAGGATCCTAATGCTCCCAAACTATTTATCAATGCTATGGCGCCTCCTGATACGTTTCTCGGTAAGATTTCTGTAATGATTGCAAAGAAAGGGCCGTACGGCGCGTACATCGCCCCTCCTGCTATTACCAGTAACGTAAACGACAGCCAGAAATTACTGGTGCCTACCAGGTAGGAGCCATAAAACGCAAGCGCCCCTACCAAAAGAAACGGCCAGATAAATTCTTTTCTCTTCAGTGTCTTATCTGAAAAATGAGAGGCCGCTAACATCGCTATGATCGCCAAAACATATGGCACCGAGGACAGCCACCCCGTCGTTACGATATCCATATTGGGGGCTTCATTTATGATAGAGGGCAGCCACATTACAAATCCATATACCCCTATACTCCATAGTGCATACTGAAGACAGAGTAAAACCACTACCCTTGATTTAAAGGCTTCGGCATAATTTTTTACCGGCTTTATGCTTTGTTGTTCTAAGGCCAGTTGTTCTTCCACATCGTCTCTCTGGGATTGGGTAAGCCATTTGGCATCTTTTACCTTGTCATTTACCAAATACCACCAGAAGAAGGCCCAGATGATGCCAGGCGCTCCTTCTATAATAAACATCCAGCGCCAGCCTAATGTCCCCACCAGGTGGCCTGATACAATGGACATCCACAAAATGGTAACAGGATTGCCCAGTATTAGAAACGTATTGGCCCTTGAGCGTTCTGCCTTGGTAAACCACCTGCTTAAAAATATCAGCATGGAAGGCATCACGGCACTTTCTACTACACCGAGCATAAAACGGATACCGATCAGTAAAGTGACGTTGTGTACCATGCCTGTGGCCATGGCCAGCGCTCCCCACAAAATCAATGACCAGAATATTAATTTCTTGGCGCTTTTATTGGCTGCATAGAGGGCTCCGGGTATCTGGAAGAAAAAATAGCCGAGGAAAAACAGAGAACCTAACAATGAGGACATGGCGGCTGTTATGTTCAGGTCATGGGCCATACCTCCTGCGAGTGCAAAGCCAAAGTTGGCCCTATCCAGGTAAGCAAGGCTGTACGTGATAAAAACTATGGGTATCAGGCGGTACCAGCGTTTCCTGGATAGTGATTTTGACATGGTGTATTGGCTTTGTTGATTTATTCTTTTTTAATCCTTTTAACAGGAAAATAATTGGGTAATCGTTTTTTATCCCGGGTATTTATTTACCAGGTGCGCTTATTCATAATCTCATCAAGTTGTGTCTTGCTCATCTTTCCTAATTCAGGATGCTGGCCTAGCCATTTGAGAAAACTATGTTTTATATCTTCCGTCCACTGGCTATCTATCTGCCCGGTCGAGTACCGGTTGGAGCGCACCATCTCAAATCCGAATTTATCTTTGAGTACCACAAATTCTGAAGTACTGATGACCAGTTCTGCCAGATGAGCGGGAATAAACAGCACGCCTTCTTTTTCCGCTATCACCAGGTCGCCGGGCAACACAATGGCGCCTCCAATTCTTATGGGCGTATTGAGTCCCATGAGCACCATTCCTTCCAAAAAGGAGGGATGAAAATCGCGTACAAAAGCATTGAATCCTTTTATTTCTGAAAGTCCCTGCAAATCCCGCGCAGCACCATTGAAGACTACACCGTTTCCTGATTTGCTGTAGATCGAATTTCCAAGTGTGCTTCCCATCAGGGTTCCGGCGTCTATTTTTCCAAATCCGTCTGCCACATACACATCTCCTTTTGAAAGCACATCTATTGGCCATGAATTGGTATTGCCTGATCTTCCCTGCTTTAATCCGCGATCTTTAACGCTTTTTTCTACATCGGGGCGGCTTGGCATAAATGCTGCTGTAAGCGCACGCCCGATTACAGGTATGCTGTCATTTACCATTTTCCACCCGGACTCAAACTGATGGGTATAGCCTAAATTTTTTAATACTGTCCAGGCATCGTCTATACCGATGGCTCTGGCTCTTATCAAAAGATCATCCGCTATCTTTGGCCGTCCGTCTGTAAATCTTTCTCCCTTCCATTCCGAGGTTAAAAATATCAGTTCCTCTTTGGGTATTGTCTGCGACATTAAAGCACCCATACAAAAAAAACTTATGACTAGAATCCAAAATAATTTGTGTCTGATTCTCATTTTACAAAAATTATGTTTAATATTTGACTTATAAACTTTCTTAGATTCCTAAAAAATTTTACCATTCTTCCGTATGGGGATTTAAAATAAAAAGAGGTAACTATTAAGGAACTCGTACCTTAATTACTATTTTCTTTATGGTATCGTACCCG
>DATCWN010000159.1:0-24854 GCA_036566285.1 Hanamia sp. | reverse complement strand
TGTAAGCCACTAAATATCCTTCGTTTAATGCAATAAGCTTTCCTAAAATAGCGGTGAATCCCGCAAACAATATGGCAATGTGAAGTTGAAAAAATGCTTTCCTCATGAAGGGCGCAAAATTAGGATTTTAGATTTGTGATTCGCAGATTGATAAATCGACAAATTGGATTTTAGATTGCAGATTCAATTTGCAACTCTTCCTGTTGTTTTCAATTCCTCTTAAAGGACTGACTTTTTTTAAAATCTAAAATTGCAATGCGAAATCTAAAATTCTCTTCTACGATTTTTATCGTAAATTAACATTCCTTTTTATAAAAAAAAGTATGCGGTTGGAATTGTACCCATCATAGCTTTATATTTGCCCCTGTTTAAATTAAACCCAGACTATGAGCTTTAAACGGATTAACAACATTACAGGATGGGCAATTTTTATTATTGCCTCCTTCGTATATCTCTCCACAATGGAAGCTACCGGCAGCTTTTGGGATTGTGGCGAATTTATTTCCAGCGCTTACAAACTTCAAATACCTCATCCACCCGGAGCGCCGTTGTTTATTTTGATAGCCAGGCTTTTCATGATTCCTTTAAGTCCGGATAATGCCGCATTGGGTGCTAATACTATGAGTGCTCTGTCCAGTGCATTCACTATTCTATTTTTATTTTGGACCATTACTCACTTCGCAAGAAAAATTATTGAAAGAGATCATTCTAATACGCTTACCTCCAATCAAATCTTTTCAATAATGGCCGCAGGCGCAGTTGGCGCATTGGCTTATACCTTCAGTGATTCATTTTGGTACAGCGCTGTTGAAGGTGAAGTATATGCCATGTCATCTTTCTTTACAGCCGTCGTATTTTGGGCTGCGCTGAAATGGGAACATGAAGTTAGCATTGAACACGCCAATGGAATTAAAGGTCATTTTACACGCGCGGACAGATGGCTCATTTTAATTTTTTACCTGATAGGGCTTTCCGTGGGCGTGCATTTGCTGTGTATCCTCACTATCCCTGCGATAGTAATGATCTATTACTTCAAAAGATACAAAACAACAAAATGGGGTACCTTCTGGGCTTTCGTGGCAGGATGCGCCATCACTGGAATTGTACAGGTTCCCATGGTGCAATGGACGATTAAACTGGCAGGCCAGTTTGATATTTTATTCAAAAATAGTTTTGGCCTTCCCTTCTTTACAGGCTTTAGTTTCTTCTTTGTCCTGATTGGTGTTCTTATTTATTTCATGCTCAGGCTGGCAAAGAAAAATAATTGGAATTTTCTAAAACTTGCCATGTGGAGTTTTGCTTTTGTATTACTTGGTTTTTCCACTTATTACACCACACTTATCCGTTCTAATGCAGATCCCGCCATTGATATGTTCAATGTAGATAACCCGGTGAGTCTGGTTGGTTACTTAGGCCGTGAACAATATGGTGATTGGCCTATTTTAAAAGGACAGGATTTTACTGCAGACCCATCCGATCAAAAATTTGAGGATACTTATGTAAAAGGAGCAGACAAATATGAAAAGAAAGGGAAAAAAGTAGTTACAGAATATGCACCGGAAGATGTGCATTTCTTCCCCCGTATGTGGGATGCAAGTAACGACCAGGGTCATGCGGATTATTATGCAAGCTTTGCGGGTATAGGAAAAGATCCAAAGACAGGAAAATATTATGACAAGCCGACGATGGGCAACAATATTAGTTTCTTTGTAAGTTACCAGTTCAACTGGATGTACTGGCGTTATTTTATGTGGAATTTTGCAGGAAAACAAAATGATGTCCAGGGCATAGATATGGGGAATGTAAGAGATGGAAACTGGATTTCAGGTATTCCATTCTGGGACAACGTACGCCTCGGCGATCAAAGTAAAATGCCTGACAGTCTTAAAAATAATAAAGCCAATAATAAATTATTTGCTCTTCCATTAATACTTGGAATTCTGGGATTAGTATATCAATACAAAAAAGATAAAAAAGATACTTTGGTAGTTGGCCTGTTATTCTTTTTTACCGGTATGGCCATTGTGTTTTATTTGAACCAGGCAGGCAATCAGCCACGCGAAAGGGATTATGCTTATGTGGGTTCTTTCTATGCATTTGCCATCTGGATTGGGCTTGGTGTATTTTATGTAAAAGAGCTTTTTGAAAAAATTACAAATACCAAAATAGCCGCTTATGCAGCCGCTACCATTTGCGTACTTGCCGTGCCGGTTTTAATGGCAAGCCAGGAATGGGACGACCATGACAGAAGCCACAAAGTTTTGGCAAGAGACCTCGCTATAAATTATTTACAAAGTTGTGCGCCAAATGCCATTCTGATAACCTTCGGCGATAATGATACGTATCCGCTTTGGTATGCGCAGGAAGTACAGGGAATAAGAAGAGATATAAGAGTAATCAATTCGAGTTTGTTGGGAACAGATTGGTACATAAACCAGCTTCGTTATAAACTAAATCAAAGCGCTCCTATTGATGTAATATGGACATCTGATGAAATCTTAGGCAGCAAAAGGGATGCTATATATTTCTTCCCTGATTTGCCCGGTGCCAAAGTAGATCAGAGCCAGCCAATGGATCTTTATACTATGATGAAAAATTATGCGGGCAGCGATGATCCTGCAAGAATGTATCAGAACGGCGAAGATTACCTGAATATTTTTCCTGCGAAAAAAGTAAAGATTCCAGTGGACATTAATTTTGTAAAACAAAACGGAACCGTAAATGCAGGAGATAGTGTATTAAGTGAAATGGTTTTTGACATCCCGAAAAGCGCTTTGGGTAAAAATGAAAGCGCCATCTTAAATATTATTGCCGCAAATAATTGGAAGCGCCCTATTTATTTTACCTCACCTTATGATGAGTTAGGATTTCAACAATACCTGAGAACAGATGGACTCACCTACAGGCTGGTTCCGGTAAAGAATAGTGATGTAAATCGTGATTGGGCTTATAACATTATGATGAACAAATTCCAGTTTGGAAATGCGAATGTTCCCGGCGTTTACTTTGATGAAGAAAACAGGAGACATTTAAATACCATACGGATGCAGTTTGCGCAGGTTGCTAATAACCTTTCTGATCATGGAAGAAAAGAAGATGCGAAGAAACTGCTTGAAAAAGGCGACAAGAATCTGTTGCAGCAAAATTTCCCTTATGCTATGGTATCACGCAGGCAACAGCAAAATCAAATTTCAGGGCAATATCTATTAGCCGCTTATAAATCCGGAGATACTGTTTTGGCCTCAAAAATATCGAACGAATTGCGTAAAGACCTGGAACAGCAAATTACTTATTTCAATAGTCTTGATGAAAACAAACAAGGGTCGCTTGCTTACGACAACCAGATAGTGCAGCAGCTTTTGCAACAGATAAACGGCATGGAGCAATATTTTAAAAACCCACAACCCGCATTAACCAATGAGAACGGGAACCCGGTTATAAAAAATATTCCCGTACCAAAAAATGATACACCGGTACGTGATACGCAATAATTATTGCAAACTTTAATACAAGAGGCTGTCTCAAAAGGACAGCCTCTTTTTATTTTAGTTAAATGGTTGAATGATTAATGCTCCAAGCATTCTTATATAGTTTGCCAATACCCCCATGAGGTTTGAACGTACACTTATGAAGTTTGAACATACACTTATGAGGTTTGAAGGTACACTTATGAGGTTTGAATGAAAGAGAACCGTTGTGAGCTGAAAGTTCACCAGTTCCCTTCCGGGAGTTACAGGAATTAACTGAAGCCGGTGCCGGCCTATCTGCCTACCCTGATAGCTAAAAAGCTGTTCTTTTGAGACAGCCTTTTTTTATTTAACAATCGCAAAGAAAGTTTGTTTTGTAAATTGCGTTTCACAACAATGGAACGCAAAGATTGTTCTAATTTTAAGATGATCAGAGAAGAAAATTTAGATAAAATCTTAAAAACAAGCGTTCAAAACATCAACTATGCGCTTTCATAATTTTTCAAAATACGACCCAAACGAAAACAGCAAATCCTCTTTCGAAAAGCTATTGGATCTTTTTATGCAATTGCTTACCTACACAAGCGGTGATGTGGGCGAAGCATTAAGTTGGCTCACCGAATTAGATAAAGAATATGAACTTACCAATGACGAATACGGTTTAGGTGATTTTATTGAGGATTTAAAAGACAAAGGATATATAGATGAAAATAAACAGAGAGGTGAAATAAAAATTACTCCAAAAACAGAACAGGGAATCAGGAAGCGCAGCCTGGAAGAGATTTTTGGAAAACTAAAGAAAACAAAATCCGGCAATCATCAAACCTTTAAACCAGGGAGCGGCGATGAAATAAATCCCGAAACCAGGCCCTTTCAATTTGGAGATACCGTAGAACAAATTGATTTTACAGAATCAATCCGAAATGCGCAAATCAATCATGGAGTGGATAGTTTTAAAATGATTGAAGATGATTTGGAAATTCGTGAAACAGATTTTAAAGCGCAAACTTCTACCGTGCTAATGATTGATATTTCGCACAGCATGATTTTGTACGGCGAAGACAGAATTACTCCTGCGAAAAAAGTGGCGATGGCATTAAGCGAACTCATCACTACAAAATATCCGAAAGATACCATTGATATTGTGGTTTTTGGAAACGATGCGTGGACAGTGGAAATAAAAGATCTTCCTTATTTGCAGGTTGGGCCTTATCATACCAATACGGTTGCCGGCTTGAATTTGGCAATGGATATTTTAAGAAGAAGAAAAAATCCGAACAAACAGATTTTTATGATCACCGATGGGAAACCGACATGTTTGAAAATTGGAAAACGGTATTATAAAAACAGTTTTGGTGTTGACAGAAGAATTTTAAATCGTTGTTTGAACCTTGCAGCGCAATGCAAAAAATTAAAAATACCCATCACCACTTTCATGATTGCAAGCGATCCCTATTTGCAAAGATTTGTAACAGAGTTTACTGAAACCAACAATGGCAAAGCATTCTTTGCATCATTGGATAAATTAGGCGCTTTTATATTCAGGGATTTTGAGAGCGGGAAAAGAAAGACGGTGTATTGAACCACTACCCCTAAAGGGGGCTTGCCAAATTAAACAAAAGGAGTAACTTCAATCAAAACAATAATTATGAAAGAACTTACCATCATAATACCGGATGATTCAGCTGAACTTGTAACGGAGTTGGTCGAAAAATTAGGTGGCAGTATTGATAAAAAAGAAAGAACAAATAAAAGGACAAATAAATTATCAAAAGGAAAAGGAAAAGATATTTCTTTAAATAAAAAGAAAGGTGATCCTTTGGCCTTGGTTGGCAAATATTCTGATTCCCATTTGAATAATACGCAAAAGAAAAGAATCTCACCACCATCTAAGAAGGTCAAGGAAGAAAAAATTGATCATACCTATCTGTTTGGGAAATGGAAAGATTTTGATATTGATGCAAGAAAATTAAGAGAGGAATCATGGTAATATTCGAATCTGTTTTAGTTGATACTGATATTCTAATTAAGGCATTTAGAGGCGATAAAATTAAACAGACCAATCTCAAATATCTTAAAGATAAATATTGCATTTCTGTAATCACTGCTTGCGAATTATTAAACGGAGCTAAAAATATTAATCAGCGTCAAGAATTTAATAAAGCTCTTGGATATTATACTATTGCTTTAATAGATGAAGAAACATCAGAGATGGCTTTTTCATTATTTAAAAAGTATTCGTTTTCTAATGAAATGAAAATATCTGATTCTTTTATTGCAGCAACTGCACTAAGCAATGATCTGTTAGTTTATACTGATAATAAAAAAGATTTCGATTTTATTGAAACAATAAAATTTTACAAAGAAAAAATAAAATGAACATACAAAACATAAAAACCTTAGGCGAATTAAAAGAAAGTAATTACAAGCCAAAATCAATAAAGGAAGAACTACGCGACAATCTTATAAAAAAGATAAGTAAAAAAGAAACCACATTTCCCGGTATCATCGGCTACGAAGATTCAGTAGTTCCTGATACGGAAAGAGCTTTACTATCGCGGCATAATATTTTATTTTTAGGATTGCGCGGGCAAGCCAAAACCCGCATGGCCAGGCAAATGACCGAGCTTCTTGATGAATACATTCCTGTGATAGAAGGAAGTGAAGTGAATGACGATCCCTTTAAGCCATTGAGCAAATATGCCAAAGACCTTGTGAAAGAAAAAGGTGATGATACGCCCATTTCATGGCTGCATCGTAGCGACCGTTATGGAGAAAAATTAGCCACGCCTGATGTGAGTGTTGCCGATCTCATCGGTGACATTGATCCCATAAAAGCGGCTAATTTAAGATTGAGTTATGCAGATGAAAGAGTGATTCATTTTGGAATTATTCCACGCAGCAACAGAGGTATTTTCGTGATCAATGAATTGCCCGATTTGCAGGCGCGCATACAGGTTTCATTGTTTAATATTTTGGAAGAAGGCGATCTGCAAATAAGAGGTTTTAAATTAAGGCTACCGCTTGATATCATGTTTGTATTTACAGCCAACCCTGAAGACTATACCAACCGAGGTGCCATTGTTACGCCACTTAAAGACAGAATAGAAAGCCAGATACTTACTCACTATCCCACTTCTATCGAAAACTCATTAATCATAACAGAGCAGGAAGCATCCATTCACGATGATCAATTGAAAAAAGTAAATGTGAGTGATTTGATAAAGCGTTTAATTGAGCAGGTTTCCTTTGAAGCGCGCGCCAGTGAGTTTGTTGATAAAAAAAGCGGCGTATCTGCAAGGCTTACCATTGCCGCCTACGAAAATGCAGTGAGTGCAGCAGAAAGGCGCACTATCATGAATAAAGAAAAGGAAACGCAGGTTTGGGTCAGCGACCTCACAGGAATTATTCCGTCCATTACAGGAAAGATAGAATTGGTGTATGAAGGCGAACAGGAAGGCCCATACCAGGTAGCTTATAATTTATTGGAAAAAGCAATCCGCACCCAATTTGTAAACTATTTCCCTAACCCCGAAGCTTATAAAAAGAAAAGGAGTAAAGATTCAGTAATCGAAGAAAACCCTTACCGGGCCATCGCCCGTTGGTTCGATAGCGGCAATCATCTCAACATACCTTTTGGGTTAAAAGATGAAGATAAAATTCAATTGTTGTATAAAATAGATGGGCTTTTTGGTTTGGTAAAAAAACATTTCCCGACCGCAAATACAAAAGAAAATGCGCTGCTGATGGAATTTGTATTACATGGCTTATCTACTTTTTCTCTGATCAGTAAAAAAGTAATTGAAGGGAAAATAGAATTTAAAGATTTGATGGGAAGCATGCTAAATCTAAGTCCACAGAACTTCAGTGATGAAGAACTGGATGAGGATGATTTTAAATAAAAAAAGTTACTTCCATGCCTTTTTAAAACTTTAAAAGTTGTGGCCGAATCCCAGGTAAAAGGATGTGGCATAATCACCCTTGTAAAATAACGGGCTGAAGCCACCCCTGAAGAAGAATCCTCCTCTGGTAGGTTGGTAGCGGTATCCCGCATTTAGATGAAGAATGAAACCACTTTCATTTGTATTTTCATCATAAAAAAAATCATTTGCGGTAGCTGTTACAAAAGTCGCTCCTCCGGCCAATTCAAAAAAATGAGTGGAACGGCCAATTAAATAATTTAAAGAAACAGGAACCGAAAAAATAGAAGCACCTTCTTCGCCATAAAAGCCTAACCCAATAGCAAAGCCCGCTCCATTAACCCGGTTTTGAAATCGCCTGTCGTAATGAACTGATAATATGGGGCCCGATCCTCCTAATAAAAAGTAGGCTGCTTGTGGCGGTCTATCGGTTACAATGGTCTTAGAAGATTTTGAAATCTCGCGCAGGCGCACAGTATCTTTTTGTGCAAAAAGTGTAGCGAAACAAAAACTAAAAATGAAACCTAATAAAAATTTTCTCATAAAATACCTTTCGATACAGACATTAATTTTCACTTCTTCGCTGCATAGATTTTACATAATATTTACTTCTCTTTCCAATGCGATCCCAAATTTTTCTTTCACAGAAATTTCGATCTCTTCGCTTAAGTCGTAAATCTCTTTACCTGATGCGTTCCCATAATTTACCAGAACCAAAGCTTGCTTTTCATAGCAACCCGCATCTCCTTTTCTATAGCCTTTCCAGCCGCATTGCTCTATCAGCCAGCCGGCAGGAATTTTATAATGATCTTCATCAATCTTATAAGAAGGAATTTCCACTCCCCGTAATTTTTCCAATTCGATTAATTGGTGAAATTCGTGTGAGCCAATCACAGGATTTTTAAAAAAACTTCCGGCATTACCAATTACTTTCGGGTCAGGCAATTTCGAAGTACGAATACTTATAACCGCGTCAGAGATAGCTTTCACACTTAATTTCTTCACATTCATTTGCTCCAATTCTTTTTCAATGGCGCCATAAGAAATATTATAAACCGGATTTTTTTTAAGCTGGTAAGTAACATTCAAAATCGCAAACTGATCTTTAAATTTCTTTTTAAAAATGCTTTCGCGATAGCCAAATTCACATTCGGATGCAGTAAATCTTTTTATAAATTTCTCTCTTAAATGAAACGCTTCCAGCTCATAAAAAACATCTTTAATTTCAACACCGTAAGCACCAATATTTTGCATAGGAGAAGCGCCTACGTTTCCCGGGATGAGCGATAAATTTTCAACACCCCCATAATTATTACTGACGCAATACATTACAAAGCTGTGCCAGCTTACACCCGCACCAGTATTTATGTAAACGAATTCTTCATCTTCATGTATCACTTCAATTCCTGGCACCTCATTTTTTAAAATAAATCCCTCAAAATTTTTAGTAAAAAGAATATTACTTCCACCACCAAGAATCATTTTGAGTGAAATGTCTCTTTCGCTTTCTAAAAGCATTTGTAACTCTTCTGCTGAATTAAACTCCGCAAAATATTTTGCATAAGCGCCTATCCCGAATGTGTTGTATTTTTTAAGAAAATAATTTTGATGAACTTGCATTGGCCGAAATTACCGGCAAAATACCAAATTATGAATAAACAAACAGCAGTCGTTATCGGCGCTACCGGATTAATAGGATCTCATGTCGTAGAAGAATTATTAAAGGATGATACATTTACCATCGTAAGAACATTGACAAGAAAACCATTGACAATCATTCATCCAAAACTGCAACAAAGAATAGTAAACTTCAATGACATGGATGATTACAAAGAAAAGTTTGGCGAGGGTGATGTCATTTTCTGCTGCATTGGTACTACACAAAAAAAAGTTCAAGGCGATAAAACAGCATACAACAAAGTAGATTATGATATTCCTGTAAATGCAGCGCAAATAGGCATTTCCAGGGGATACAAAAAATATTTATTGGTATCTGCCATTGGCGCCAATGAAAATTCTTCCAATTTTTATTTACAATTAAAAGGCAAAACCGAAAATGCGATAAAGGAATTTTCATTTCCTAACATCAGTTTTTTCAGGCCGGCACAATTGCTCGGCAAAAGAAAGGAGTACAGGCCAGGTGAAAAAATTTTACAACCCATAACAAAATTTATTTCTTTATTTCTTTTCGGCTCTTTAAAAAAATATCATTCAATCAATGCAGAAGATGTGGCAAAAGCAATGGTGAAAGAAAGCAAACAAGATAATCGCGGAGTACATTATTTTGAATACAATGAAATGATGAACTTAATTGAAAGTTAGGTCTGACTGTCTCCGTCTGACAAGGTTAGAACGGATCTACATCTGCAATAGCAACAACACTCCTGAATCTTTTTTCTGCTTTCAAAAGATCAATATGATTGGCAATTACTTTTTTCTGAATCTTTAAATATGATGCATCCTGGTTGAGTTTAATAAGTATTTCCATTAAAAACATATTTCTCACCCGGTTAATTACCGGCGCCGCGGGGCCTACCAGATTTGCAAAATCCCTTTGCAATGATTCACCCAAAATATCCGCAGCTTCAAATACAATTTCTTTATGCGCATGTTTTAAAATGATGCGAATTAGCCGGCTGAAGGGCGGATAAAAAAATTGTTTCCGCATAGCCATTTCATTTTCATAAAATAATGAATAATCATGTTGCTGCACAAATCCTAAAACCGGATGATTCGTTTTTGCTGCCTGTATTAAAACCAGGCCCCGGTCAGCTTTCCGGCCTGCTCTCCCACTTACCTGCTCCATCAGTTGGAAGGCTCTTTCATTCACCCGGAAATCAGCAAAGCTTAATAATCCATCCGCATCTAAAATGCCTACCAAACTTACTTTTTCAAAATCCAAACCCTTTACCACCATTTGGGTTCCGGCCAAAATATCAATGCGATGTTGCTCAAATAATTTGATTAAAGTATCATGCGCATTTTTCCCTTTAACTGCATCCACATCCATTCGTGCAATCCTGTTGTCTGGGAATTCTTCAGTAAGTTCTTCTTCCACTTTTTCGGTTCCAAAATTTTTCTCTTTCCAATTCACGCTTCCGCAGGCAGGGCATGTAGTCAGCTTTGGATAAGTGTTTCCGCAGTAATGGCAATGGAGTTTATTGGAATATTTATGCAGCGTTAATGTTACCGAACAGTTCTGGCATTGAGGAATAAAACCGCACGTACCGCAAATTAAAAATGGTGCATAGCCGCGCCTGTTTTGAAAAAGAATTACCTGTTTATCATTCTTTAATGCGTTCTCGATTTCCGCTTTTAATTGTGGAGAAATCATCACCTTCCCTTTTTTAGAAGCGGCAACTGTTTTGGTATCAATGATTCTTATTTCGGGTAATTTAGTTCCGCCATACCGTTCTTTCAAGGTTACTAATGCATATTTATTTTTCTGTGCATTATAATAACTCTCTAAAGAAGGTGTGGCGCTTCCCATTAAGACCTTCGCATTAAACAGTGAAGCATAAAAAACTGCTGCATCGCGCGCATTATAGCGTGGCGCCGGATCCTGTTGCTTAAAGGATGGATCGTGCTCTTCATCGATAACAATTAAACCGAGATTTTTGAAAGGAAGAAATAAGGCACTTCTTGCACCTAGAATTATTTTTAATTCACCGGTTTTTATTTTATTCCAAATTTCTATTCTTTCGTTGTTATTAAATTTAGAATGATAGATGGCAATGTTTCCGCCAAAGTAAAGTTGCAATCTGCGGATGATTTGCGCCGTTAATGTAATTTCCGGAAGAAGATATAAGACTTGTTTTCCTTCATTTACAAACCTCTCTATTTGCTTTATATACAATTGAGTTTTGCCGCTGCTGGTAACGCCATGCATCAGGCAAACATCTTTCTCCTCAAATGCAATTTCAATTTCTTTCAACGCTTTTTGTTGAGAAATATTCAATTCAAAATTCACTTCCATTTTTTTGGGAAGTGATTGAATACGGTCTATACTTCGTTTTTGAACAAAAAGGATTTTCTTATCTGTAAGCGCTTTCAGTTGAACGGAGGTAGCTCCGGATTTTTTTAAAAGCTGTGGCTGCGAAACTTCACCTTCAGTTTTAGAAAAATGAAGAAAGGACAATAATAATTCCAATTGCTTGGGTGCTCTTCCGAGTTCATCCATTAATTCATTCATCTTTTCATCCTGCGAATATTCAGGATTCAGCAATACAAAATTTTCTTTTTTTTCTTTGTATTTATCCGAGAGAGATTCCCAAACAAAACAAACTTTTTTTTCAATAAGCCTCTTTATCAATGGATACACATGAATGATGTTGGCGATCTGCTGCACCTCCGTAATCTTTAATTCTTTCTTAATCAGCAATGCCTCTGCGAGCAAATATTCTTCATCATCAAGGTCAGTATAATCTTCTCCGTATTCTTCGTTATAAATCAAAATGGCTTCACTACTCAATTTCAAATGAGTGGGAAGTGCCGCCGCCATTACTTCTCCTTCGCTGCACATATAATATTCGCTGATCCATTTCCAAAGCTGTAATTGCTTTGGATAAATGACCGGTTCATCATCAATGATATTTAAAATCGCTTTTGTTTCATACGCAGGCTTTTCTTTGCTGATTGATTTTATGATGCCCGCATACTTTTTATTTTTTCCAAAAACAACTTCTGCCCGGCAACCCGTTTGTAATTTACTCACGAGCTTTTCAGGAACAGAATAAGTATAAGTTTTAGGAATTGCCAGAGGCAAAATTACTTCCACCCATGTATTGATAGGTTGTTGTAATTCATTGAATAAAATTTTGCCTTCTGATTTTTCGGTGATCATTCCTGCAAATATATTGAGTGCAAACGGATAAGAGTATTCAATCAAAATTTCAAAATCTGGCAATCCAACTCGCCTCATACCTTACCAACGCTTCCTCCATTTGTTTATAAATTTTTTCTTTTAAATAATCTACATCTTTATTCGTCAATCCCTCTGTAGAAGTTTGTGAAAGATATACAGCCCGGCATTTACCGGGATTCAATGAGAAAATACTTTTATAATTCAGCCGGTCATATGTATCCAAAAATAAAATGGGGCGAATGGGTTTTTGTGTTTCTATAGCAATGCGAAATGCACCATCATAAAAATTTTTTAATGGTTTATGGGTCATATTAAAGGTGCCTTCAGGGCAAATAAAAACAGAAACTTTTTGATGAAGAAATGCAATTAATCTTTTTACACTTTCAATACGGGCATGTGCACTTTCACGATCAACCGATACCGTTCCTCTTTTATAGATAGAACCGAAGATTGGAATTTTTGTCATTTCCGCTTTACCTAAGATTCTCAAATTTTGTCCTCTTATAGCTTTCATCATCATCGGAATATCAAGGTAGGAAATGTGATTACTTACAAAAATGTACTCTGTCTTTTTATCATGAGGTTCTTCATAAATAGTCCAATACTTTATACCGGTCATAAAAAAAAACACATCCGCCCAAATCCTTGATATGGCAAAAATCATGTTGCCGCCCTTTAGCGGTTTTTGTAAAAATGCAATTATAAAAAAAGGAAGCAGCAAGAACATAATTATTAAAAAAGATAAAAAGCCATAGATGCTGAAACAAAATCTTAAAACCTTTTTTATAATATACATTGCCGGATTTTAGAGAAACGAAAATAAAAAAACAAGGCTAAACAAAGAATTTCATAATTACTTAAATATTGTAAGTCAATTATTTAGTTCAAAAAATTCCTTTTACTTGTGCTCAATAGATTTTAATGGTGAAAATTAGGGATAATCCCTTACATTTGCACTCCAAAAATTGGAAACGTATGTTTGCTATAATAAAAATCGCCGGCCAGCAGTTTAAAGTACAACCAGGCCAAAGTTTATATGTACCGCATCTTGAAGGAAAGCAAGGTGATGAAATAGAATTTTCTGAAATTCTTTTGCATGATAATGATGGGAAAGTTTCCATAGGAAGTGATGCAAATGTAAAAGTAAAAGCAGAAATAGTAAATGACCTGGTTAAAGGCGAAAAAGTAATCGCTTTTAAAATGAAAAGAAGAAAAGGATTTAGAAAAAAGCATGGTCATCGTACTCAATATACGCACATAAAAGTTACAGCTATTGCCTAAGCAAAATGCTTACATAAATGAAAAACAAATTTTCATTTCAAAAATTTTAATTTTTTAATTCAAGAATATGGCTCATAAAAAAGGTGAAGGTTCGGTAAAAAACGGACGTGATTCACAAAGCAAAAGATTGGGAGTAAAAATATTTGGTGGACAAGCAGCCATCTCAGGAAACATCATTCTTCGGCAACGCGGAACGGTTTATCATCCCGGTAAAAATGTAGGCCTTGGAAAAGACTTTACCATTTTTGCAACCACTGATGGAGTAGTAGAATTTAGAAAAACCAAAGGCGATAAAACTGTCGTTTCTGTGAATGCTGTTGAAGCAACAGCATAATATTTTTCAAATAAGTTTTGGCAGTTAACAAATTGTTTTTATTTTTAGTTTTTATTTACTAACAATTAAATTCTAAAAACATGGCAACTGCAAAAAAGGCCGCTCCTAAAAAAGCTGCTCCTGCAAAAAAGGCTGCTTCTAAGAAAGCCGCTCCAGCTAAAAAAGCCGCTTCTAAAAAAGCTGCTCCTGCAAAAAAAGCCGCTTCTAAGAAAGCCGCTCCAGCTAAAAAAGCTGCTCCTAAAAAAGCCGCTGCAAAGAAAGCTGCTCCTAAGAAAAAATAATAAAATTTTTCTTGCAGATAATTAAAGTCCTGAAAATTTCGGGACTTTTTTTTGACCTTTTTTTTATCGGATGCAATACAGCAAACGATTACAAATTATTTATAAAATCAAAAGGCAAAGTCAAAAGCATTAATTAAATGAGGTAGTTTTTAATTATTTCCTTGTGAAAAATAAAGAAAATAAGCAACCAATTTTCATTTCTTTTAAAGAGGATAAACATACCTGAAAAAAATAATTGTAGGTCAAAAACTTATTCAATAGTCTCATACAAAATAGAAGAACTAACGGTTAACGTATAGACGCTTTTTGAAAATAAAATTTTTAAAATAAATAAAATTGGAGAAGCCCACGAAAAAAAATTTCCGAAATTTTATAAACAGAAAAAATGAAAAATTCTTAAGAATCAATTTTAAAAACTCTCAAAGACATTTCTGAAATGTTAAAAATAAAATTCATTGTGCAGGAAAGAAATGAATATAGGGAATGTGAAAATGTGAAAAGAGAACTATCCCATTAGCCAATTAGTTGATGATTTGAAAATAGAATACTCCATTGAGAGAAACGTCTTTTTGTAATTAGTAAAGATTAGCTAATTAAATTTCATTCCGTTACTACAGGTATTTCTACAAAAAAAATAGTACACTCTCCTTCTTTAGTTTTGAACCAGATTTTTCCACTCAGCTTTTCCACAATCCCTTTACACATTGCAAGGCCGAGGCCGGTACCTGAAGATTTTGTTGTAAAGTTTGGGGTAAATATTTTACCTCGCATAGATTCCGGAATTCCATTTCCATTGTCTCTTACTGAGACCATTACTTTGTTTTCTATCAATTCGCTTTTAATGTTTATCTCCACTTTTCTGAATTCCGGAACCGCCTGAACTGCATTCTGAAAGAGATTGGTAAACAAACGATTGATCTGAGTTTTATCAGCTTCAATCAATATTTCATGAGAATATAGGTCAGCGTTTATTTGAATCTCTTCATTTGTGGAATAAAGGGTAATTATATTTTCAAGAGTCTGGTTAATATCAAAAAGTTGATTTTTTGTATTTCCAATATTTGCGAACTGTGCAAAGTCGCTGGCTATTTTTGATAAGTGTTCAATTTGTTCCAGCAAAACATTGGCTACATACAAAGAAATATTTTTTACATCAGGCGAATTTTTATCAATGGCCATTTGCAGGTATTGCAAATTCAATTTCATAGGCGTTAACGGATTTTTAATTTCATGGGCCACCTGTCGTGCCATCTCTCGCCAGGCACCTTCCCTTTCGCTCTTAGCAAGCAATTGCGCGCTTACATCCAACTGCCTTACCATCTTGTTATATTCATTTACGAGGTCGCCAATTTCATCCTTTCTTTTCCATACGATTTCTTCATTTCCTGTCTCTAAATTTATCCTCTTCATTTTATCGCTTATCAGAGAAAATGAACTCGTGATTCTGTTGGTAATAAATAAGGCAATAATTCCAGCCACTAAAAAAATAAACGCATTTAAATTGATGATGGTAACAAGGAAATTAGAAATTTCATCCTGTAGTTTATTCTGCGATTCAAAATAAGGGATGTTGAGATACGCATATTCCCGGCCGCTTTCATCCCTTACAGGCAAATAATTGCTCAGATATTTTAGGCTGCCGATTTCCTGTTCCTGGAAAAATTGTACATCTTTTAGTTTGCTTAAATGATACCATGCAACCGGATCCATTTTTTCACTTACGATACCTTTGTTGTAAGGCAAGGGAACAGAAGAGACTTTCAAATCTCCATTAAGGTCATAAAGATTGATATCCGTTGCATGAATGGTGGAAACATTATTTATGGTTTCTTCCAGTTTTTTTGGAGAAACATTTTCCAGGTTCTTTAATTGTAAATTATTTACAGCGATGGTATCAATAGTACTTCGCAATTCATTTTCCATTACATGAATAGTGCGGCTCAGTTTTTCGCGGTTGTTATTATGGTAGCGATCTATAAAAAAAAGTATAGTCGTAATTCCGATTACAAAAAAAGAAAAAATACTAATTAAAATAATAGTTCCGTGTACCTGGTTTCTTATAGTAAACTGCCAGAAAGATTTTACATCGGGCCTTTTCTTCCTGTCGGATAAAAACTGTCCTGCAAGGTTGAAAAAAATAGTAATTACCAGAAAACAACAAAATAAATAAGCGAATAAAGTAAGAGATTCCACGAAAAACCTGTCCTGGCGCGCAATTACAATTACTTTATCTGCATTGGCTTTGTACCAAAGTTCTTCGTACCCGTTTTTATGTACGGTTCTAAATTCGTTATAGGAGAAAGCGTTGTTGTCAATATTTGTTGTAAAAGGATAATCATTGTAGCTGGCGCTGAGTTGATTGTTATTATAAATGGCAAATGCATAAATAGTGGAACTTTCAATAGAATTCTTATTCCCTATTGAAAACAGTTCCGGATACAAGGCATCACTTTTATATCGCTTAGGCTTGGAGACAATAAAAATATAACCCTGGTTGTTTCCAGCAGTATCTGTAATTTCTTTTTTACTGATGTAATTGAACCGATCGTAAGAAACATCATAATAATACAAATCAGGGATGCCTGTAGATTTGCCTTGTGTTTGAATGACAGCGTTCAGCGAATTAAAATTGGTAGAATCTTCATTATACAAAGGCGCTTCATCAGCATTGAAAGTGTAAATTTTAGTATCAAATTTATTAAGATAGCCTGAAAAATTTTCGTTTACTAAACTGTCTTTTAAAATTTTATTTTGAACAGGGTTTTTAAACTTGTAAAAGATATCAGAAAGATATTCATTTCTGAAATCAGTAAGAATAATGTTCATGATCACCGGGCCGGAAGGATCCGCTTTATTAGCAAGGTTTTCAGCAAAATGTTTTCTCTCTTCCAATTCCTTCGACCTGTTTTGTACCACTATAACGGTTGTAATAGATACCGAAAAAAAGAAAAGCCAAAAGATAAACCGGGACGAAACAAGATGATACGCCTGAAGCAAAAGCACTTTAAAATTCAATAGATAAATAAACAAAAGCAGCCAAAGCAAAAGGAAAATATTGAAAGCAACATTGGGTGAATGTGGGCGCAGCGTTAAAAATATCAATCCGCAAATGGCGATTGAAAAATATAAATAATAATTTTTGGGGGCCAGAAAAGTATTGAGCGGCTGTAAAAAAATCTGGATCAAAAAGAAATAACCGGTGGCCACACAACTAAGGACTATAAAACCAAAAACACTATAAACATTTAAAGAAAAGAAATTAATAACATCAAACGAGATTTGCGAATCCGCCACAAGGCTACGAATAATGCTTCCGCAAATAAGCGTAAACGTGATCATAAAAAAAGAAATAATTATTACAACCGCATATTTGTGCCAACGCAACCTGAATTTTATTTCTGAAAAATCGTAACGGAAATGATAGCGGATAAAAAGAACTATCCAGATAAACAAAAGAGAATTGATAAGTAAATCGCCAAGGGATCGTAAAATAAAATTAGAGCCATATACCGAAGGGCTGAACAATTCCAGTTGATGAAAATTCAAAGGAACCGGCAAATAATAACTGACTATCCGCAATAAAAGTAAAGAACCCATTAGAAGAAAAAGTCCTGCCCAAAAACCATGTTTCTTCACAATAAAATTAGAAAAGGTGTGTATGAAAAAAAGTATCAGTATCGCGGCTAAAATTCTAAACCACAATGCGAGTGTATTATCGCGGATTACGGGATCTGAACTTATGTGTGCCAGGTAAAACAGCGGCGTTCCAACATTGTTCTTAATAACAAGCGGAGTAGGTGTCAGGCTAATGTTATACACTTTTTCAATACCGCTTATTGCCGTGAAAGTATTGTGCAGGTATTGATTCTCTATATAATAATCCCACTTCACAGGGATAAGGCAAACTATTTTATAAAGCGAGCCGTCTGAATTTTGAAACGACATTTTATTGGTTACATACCAACCATTCAGTAATTTTTTAAATCCTGTTCCATCTTTTTCATCGAGTACAACAGAATCCGGCTCAATAATTTGCGTATTCCAAAAAACCGGGACCGGATTATTGAAAGCAGCAATCTTGTAAAGAAAAATAAAATAATCTTTTTGAACCAAAAGATTGAGCTGCACTTCATTATACGTTTGGTTGACTATGCTTTTTATAAGAGAGGTGTCCTTATAAAACTGTGCAATTTCCTTTTCACTTTTATCAATACTTCTTTGAATTTCTTTTTGAACTTTATAAGGCGTAGAAGTGCCACTCCAATAATTGTTGATGATAAAAGAGATAGTCATTAACCAGGCAGCGGTAATCAACAGGTAACTATTCCTTTTGAAAAAAGTATCGTTTTTATTAGGAGTCAAATCAGAGGTTTTGTTTTTTTATTTCATTCCAGATGGCGTCCATTTCTTCAAGGGACATTTCATTCAGCTTTATTCCTTTTTGCTGAACCTGTTCTTCCATGAGTGTAAATCTTTTTATAAATTTTTTATTCGTTAGCTCAAGTGCATTTTCTGCATCTACTTTTAAAAACCGTACATAATTAATTACAGAGAAAAAAAGATCGCCGGCTTCTTCTTCAATGTGGCCTTGCTTGCCAGAATCAACCGCTTCCAGTAGCTCGGACTTTTCCTCTTCTACTTTTTCCCAAACCTGTTCTTTGGTAGCCCATTCAAATCCAACTTGTTTTGCTTTTTCCTGTATGCGCATGGCTTTTACCATTGCAGGCAATGACTTTGGTACGCCGCTTAAAACAGATTTTTTTCCTTCTGATAATTTTATTTGCTCCCAGTTTTTCTTTACATCTTCTTCATCATTCACTTTTACATCTCCATAAATATGCGGATGCCTTTTTATTAATTTCTCGGAGATGCCGTCAATAACATTCTGTAAAGTAAATTTATTTTTTTCGTCTCCCATTTTAGCATAAAAAATAACATGCAGGAGCAGATCGCCCAACTCTTCTTTTATGGCGCTCCAATCTTCGTCGGTAATGGCATCAACGAGTTCATAGGTTTCTTCAATTGTTTGCTGGCGCAGCGTATGAATGGTTTGCTTTTTATCCCATGGACATTTCTCCCGAAGTTCATCCATAATTTGTACAAGGCCGTTAATATCTATGTTCTGAGGCATTTTAAAAATTTAAACTTGAAAAATTGATGCAAAAAGAAATGCAACCAAAAGAAATATAATAAGGAATAAAAAAGAAAATAAAAAAAGAAAATATTTTAAGATGGTTTTTGCTCTTCTTTGCTGATAAAAATTTCGCATGGCTTTGTACAAATAAAAAAAAATGGCAACGGTCAACAAAACATTGATACTTCCTATCTTACTCCAGTTCGTATAATCTCTGAATTTATCAACACCAATCATCATCAGCATCACTATAAAAAGAAAAATATAAACGTGAAGGGTAAATACAGCATGCCCTACGTAATAAAACTTTTCATGGCGGATATACATGAGTTTTAATAATAAGGCTACGAATGGTAAAGAAACAAACAACATCTGCGGGAAGTGATGCATCAATGTATTGAAAAATTCAACTAAAAACTTACTCCGGTCTTTACTATATTTTTCATTTATTTCAATTTCTTTATACACCAATGTTCTTTTTAACCAATTATCTTTTTTTACTCCGGCTGCCATTAACGAATCATATTCCACTTTGCTTTTGTAACTGCGGCCAGAAAAATGAATGCCATTGCTGCCACTGTTGGCACTATCCATATAAATCTTAAACTTCTTCCTGGTCATGGGTTTTCCTTTATTAAACTCACTTGTAAATTCATCAAATTCTTTCTGCGGCATTTTATTTATCTGCTCAATACTTTTTCCATTAAAGTCCAACTTGATTTGCTTTTCATCAACGTGATATATTGAAAAGAAAACAAGGAAAAAAATAAAAGAAGTAAACAAATACATTCGAATCGGATTAAGGTAAGAAACCCTTTTCCCACTCATATATTCTTTTGACAAAAAGCCTGGTCTGAATAAAAGTATTCTGAGTGTGGTAAAAAACTTGCCATCAAAATGGGTGATGTCATTAAAAAAATGAAGTGTCAAATGCCAGAAAGATTCCTTTGGTTCAATATTTTCCTGGCCGCAATTATGACAATATGTTCCAATAACAGTGGTGCCACAGTTCAGACAATCCCTTTCTTTTCTTGGGCGAAAATGAGACACGTATTATTATTTAATTTTAATAATTTCAGGTTAAAAATAATAAACAAAAGTGGCAATCAGGATTAATGAATTATTTTACACCCATCAAAATTCTTTGCAACAAAAAATAAAATATCCTGTTTGAAATGATTAAATATATTTTCGGCTTTGCGCTCTTATTTTCCGTTATTTTCCTTCCTTCTTCCCCGGCAAATGCACAATATTATTATAAAGACATTCTCAATACCATACAACTCAATAAAGAGTTTTCCATTCTGAAAGATCAACAGATAAAAAACATAAAGCTGAAAAGCTTCGAGGATAATGATGAGCCAAGCGAAGGTTTTTTTTGTGAAAAAAAAATAAATAAAAATTATTCTCAATCAGAAATGATTTCAAAATCGTACATAACAGGGCAATCGCTTTTGGTAACAGATTACAATAAGGATGGGCTGATTATAAAAACTACCAATAGTACGCCTACGACCAACAACATCACGCAATACGAATACGATAGCAATGGAAGGCTGACTGCGCTTCGTACCATTACTTATGCGGATGCGGATAGCATCCAGATCACTGAAACGCATGAATACACCTACAATGATAAAGGCAAGCCTGTAAAAATGTTACGAAAAAAAAACAACCAACTTTTATCCACCATCACCTTTATAACCGATGATAAAGGAAATATTGTGGAAGAAAACGTTGAAGGAAACAGTAGTGATAAAAAGTATTTCTATTACTATGATGATAAAAACCATCTTACGGACGTAGTGCATTACAATGAATTGGCTAAAAGATTATTGCCTGATTATATGTTTGAATACAATGCGCTTGATGAACCCAAACAAATGATATCCATTGATGAAAGCGGAAGAAATTATTTTATATGGAAGTATGCTTACAACGATAAACAATTACCGGAAATACAAAAATGTTATTCCAAAGAAAAACGATTACTGGGTACTATTGAATATGAATATCAATAAAATTATTGTCTACACCATTTGGAAAATATCGAACAAAATAATAAACAGCGATACCACCACTACCATCAGCATTAATACCCTTACCCATAATAAATGCTTCTTAAAGCTTCTCGCAGCAAGGGTTATAGCTACCACACAGCACACCAACGAAATAATATGTATAACGGTACTACTCTGAAGCCAGCCAGGGAAATAACTCATATAGGTATCCATTTTTTCTGCATCGCCTATGCCGCTGTAGCGTAAACCAATAGAAGACCACATAATAAAAAGGATTAATGACGGAAGAAAAAACACTATAGCTAAAACTGCTGTTAACCTTCTTGAGACATGAGAATTGGTGGACATAATTTCTGTTTTTGTTCAACTAAAAGTAATTGAAAAAAGATAGAGTTACAAATTCAGCCTTCAAAATCTACAATTTACTGAAGTCATTTTTTAACGAAAAAAAGTAAAAATTCGCTTCTTGTATTTTTTTTAACGTCTTTTTTTTTCACGTTAGAATCACTTGCAAATCAGTAAATAACCAGAGAATTTATTTTTTTTATTCTTCATTTTCCAGCCCGCAAAAAATAATGGCATGATTTTAGGCTTTATAGTATCTAATTCAAAATATCCGAAAATGATTTGAATCTATACCTTAAATTATTTTAAACAATTAAACAACAAAAACAACATGGACACTTCAAACACTTCTGTCTCCACGACGGAAAACCAATCACCAAAAAACAATACTAAAAACCTCATCATCGGTTTGCTGATAGCAGGTATTCTGATAATGGGCGGCTTTTTAATTTTCAACAATAGCAAAAACGGCCAGGCACTTCAAACACAACAAACTGAAATTGCAAAAGTAACTTCTGAAAAAAGCGAAATTCAAAACAGCTTCGATGCTTCATTGGCACGCCTTGATTCTATGACGACGATGAATGCTGATATGCAAGCAAAATTAGCCGACAAAGATGGAGAAATCGCCAAAGTAAAATCTGAAATACGCAGCATACTTAACAAAAGGAACGCCACTTCCGCCGAGTTATCCAGAGCAAGAAAACTGATCGCTCAATTGAATGGACAAATCACAGACTTGCAACAACAAGTGGCTATGTTGACCCTGGAAAATGATTCTTTAAGATCTGAAAGAACTGTTTTAATTGCAAACAATGCAACCTTAACCCGCAACCTTGATTCAACTAATGTTATTAAAACAAGTCTTGAAAAAACCGTTGATATAGCTTCAACATTGAATGCTTCCAATATTTCAATTACTCCGGTTAAAGTAAAAAATAACGGGAAAGAAAAAGTAAAAACAACCGCCAAACGCGTAGATAAATTAGTAGTAAGTTTTGATGTAAATAACCGCATCATACAACCTGGCACTACCGATGTATATGTAGTGGTAATAGGCCCTGATGGCAAGCCGGTAACCAGCGCGCAAGGAGCAGGAACTTTTACAACCCGTGATCAGGGTGATAAATCCTTCACCGCCAAATTACCTGTTGATCTGGAAACAGCTAAAACAAAAAATGTCGAATTTGCTTTTGCACCAGGAAGTCATTTTCAACAAGGAAGTTATAAAATTGAGATTTATCAAAATGGATTCTTAATAGGACAGGGTACCCGCGAATTAAAAAAGGGCGGCTTATTCGGTTAATAAACAAAAGTTTTTCTAATTATTTCTATACAATATCATTGAAACCAAAGAGCCATCCGGATTAAATTTCCGGGTGGCTTTTTTATTAAAAGAATCAGAAGAAAAATTGAACTGATATAATAATCAATTTTACATTTTGTTTAAATCATTCCTTACTTTCATTCTCAAAAAAATCAGGAATGAAAAAAATATTTGTGTTCGTATTCCTTCTTTCTTCAATCACCGTTAGTGCGCAAAAAACAGACAAATCTTTACAAAACAAAATCACCCATCTTCTCAAAGACTTTAATGGCGATGTAGGCGTGTTTGTTTATGATCTTTCAAAAAACAAAATAGCTTCTGTAAATGCGGATACTATTTTCCCTACCGCCAGTATGGTTAAAGTTCCGATCCTAATAGGCATCATGCATAAGATACATAACGATGAATTGAAGTATCAGCAGGAAATGACTTATACGGATTCATTATTTTATTCTGAAGGAGAAGATATACTTGCTTCATTTAAAAGTGGCGAAAAAATAAGGATTAGTAAATTACTTATGCTAATGATGAGCACAAGCGATAACACTGCAAGTCTATGGCTGCAAGGGCTTGCAGGCACCGGTACATTAATCAATAAATATCTTGACAGCCTGGGCATGAAAGATACACGTGTAAACAGCAGGACTGAAGGAAGGCAAAGTAATCGCGAACAATATGGATGGGGGCAAACCACTCCAAAAGAAATGGCAACATTATTGAAAATGATTGTTGAAAATAAAATCATTGATAAGACTATCAGCGAAAGAATGCTAAGGTTGATGGGCCGTCAGTATTGGGATGAAGTGGCTATCTCTCAAATTCCACCAAATATTTTTGTGGCTGATAAAAATGGCGCAGTAGATGCCAGCCGTAGTGAAGTAATGTATGCAAACGGAGCGCATCCTTATGTGCTTTGCATTTGTACAAAAAATAATAAAGACCAGAGTTGGGATGCCAATAATGAAGCCTGGGTACTCACCAGGAAATTATCCTTTATGGTTTGGCAACATTTTAATCCAAAATCTGACTGGCAACCCGCAGAGCTTTTGAAATAATGATTCAAAGAAAACGGGCTATATTTTGGGATAGCCCGTTTCTATAACTTGCTGCTAATCCTTTACAAACTTTATTGATTTTCTTTCGTTATTATTTATAACTGATAGAATATAAAATCCGCGTTGCAAAGTAACCGGCAGGGAAATCAGTCCTTCGGCATTTTGCAATTGCTGATTGTAAATCGTTTTTCCACTCATATCCCTTATGGAAATTTTGGTGATACCATCACCTCCGGTAAATAATAAGTCAGGCCTATCTTTTACCGGGTTTGCTATCAATTGTACATTCCATTTAGCCTCCTTCAGTTTTAAAGAAATTATTTTACTGTTGGTGGATTTACCATCAATGTCCGTTAGAACCAATCTGTAATAAACAATTGATTTACCACTGTTCATAACGCCGGCATCTGTAAAAGAGTAATTCAGTTGTACAGATGAATTACCTGCAGCGGGCACTATTCCTACATCAGCCCAATGCACTGCATCATTACTGCTTTGCACCTTAAAATCTTTTGCATCTTTTTCCTGCGATGTACTCCATTTTAATAAGGCATCATTTCCATTTGATGAAACTGTAAAATTTAAAAGCTGGATAGGTAGCGGAGTGAAATTTCCTTCCACTACAAAAAGGTCTCTTGCCTCAGGACTGTCTCCATCAGTAGCCGTAAATAAAATTTTACCATTCACAAAAAAATAACTTAGGCTGGGTTCAGCACTTCCTGCATTCAGGTAAATATCCTGAACCATAGAAGTGCCCAATGCAGTACCATCGCTTTTAAATAATTCATTCCCATGCGTGCCATCATTAGCGGCAAAAAACAATCC
>DATCWN010000443.1:0-3920 GCA_036566285.1 Hanamia sp. | reverse complement strand
CTGTCTTTCGCATCTACTTTAAAATGCGCTAACACGGCAGCGTGATTCTTTAGCACACTCCGCTTAAACGCACCGTAAAAACCACATCTTTGTTGCAGAGTTGTTGCTGAACCCTTGCTAACCTCTTGCTACCACCTTGCTAAGCTCTGCAACCTGCCTGCAACAATCCAGCAAGAAGATAGCTGAAAGGTACGGCGCAAACAGCAGGAAAACAGGGAGAATCCGGGAACGGAAGCTCCGGGGTTTTACAGGCGGAGAACAGATTCTGTGTTTTGTATTCTTAATGTCATATTGATAGGGATCAAGCATTATGTATGTAAAAGCGTAATAAATTACTTCTAATTTTGGATAAATTAAATAAAACTGTTACTTTGATTTGGATTTCAATGTTACTATGAATGATTTTCTGCTGTCTTGACCATAAGTTATTTCATTGTATCAAATAAAATCAACCTCGCTATAATTAAGCAAGATTCCATCTCATGCTATACTGCACCCACTTTTTAACTATAGTCTTTTGAAGATAGTAACAGCTATACAAAACGGCGATGAGAATTGGTTCAAGCTGGCTTATCAACAAACTCACGAAAAAGCATATTTCTACTTTCTTAAAAAAACCAGGTCTCCGGACGATGCAAAAGATCTTTTACAAACTACCTTTTTAAAACTTTGGCAATACCGGAATTCTCTTTCCGACGAATATGAACTGGAGCAACAGATTTTTCATATTGCCCGCACGGTTTTTATAGACTATATAAGAAAACAAAACAGGCAGCAACAATTTATGAAAGAGGCCAGTGCCGATACCCAAACAGAATCTGTACCCGAAAACTTTTCTACTTATTTTGACACCCGCAGAAGTGTACAAAATACCCTGGTAACCATGCCGGAAATGAGAAAAAAAGTATTTGAACTCAACCGCCTGCAGGGCTACAGTTACCGCGAGATCGCTGAATTACTGTCCATCTCAGAAAAGGCGGTTGATAATCATCTTACCAAAGCCGTAAAGCAGTTGAAAAAGATATTACCTCTTTTGATACTCTTATCAGTTTATTGTAAATAATTATTAAATGGAAATTTATAGCAGGTTCTGCCTGCTTAAAAAATATTTTTTTCTGAAACGAAGGAGTTTTGATGAGTGGGACGTATTTACTAACAGAATCTGCTTCAGGAAAAGATATATCAGTAACGGATGAATAACCAATTATAGATGGATATATCAACAATAGAAAGATTTTTTGAAAAAAAGTGTACTGCTGAAGAAGCGGAACAGGTGGCTGAATACTTAAAAAGTAATCCAGAACTGCTGGAAAGCCTTTTAAGCAGGAAGGAATGGGACGATGCCGAAGTAACTGAAATAATTCCCAGGAAGTTCTGGCGGGATGTATGGCTGAACATTCAAAAGAAAAAAACAGGCAAAGCAAACCTTCTTTGGATCAAGAAGCTGTCGGTGGCCGCATCCATACTCCTGGTTATTGGCTCAGCATGGATATATTTAATTCAACATAAAGAGGCAACCCCGCCCGTGGCTACTGTGGCTAATAAAACCGCCAGCCCGGATTTGCAGGTAGTGTTTCAGCATAAAATAAATACTACTGCAAAGAAGATGTCGATCAAATTACAGGATGGATCTGAGGTAGTGCTGTCGCCCGGTAGTGAATTGAATTATGAAGAGCCGTTCACGGACAACAAAAGAACGGTTTATTTAAAAGGAGAGGCTCTCTTCGCTGTTGCAAAGGATAAAACTAAACCTTTTACGGTTTACACCGATGCGCTTTCAACAACGGTTTTAGGCACCCGGTTTTTGGTAACGGCTTTTAAACAGGAAGACAATATTACCATCCGGTTATTTGAAGGGAAAGTAGTGGTGAAGTCGTCGGATTCTATACATAAGAAACTTGCGGAAGACATGTATCTGTTACCCGGAAATAAATTAGTTTATAACAGAATGAGCATGCTCGCAAATATTTCTTCATTTACTAAACCAAAATCAATTGCCGGCAATAAAAAAATAAATGCGGATAAGACTTATACAAGTACTTCCGACTGGTATATGTTCAATAACCAGAACCTGGCTGACGTATTAGAAAGGTTGAAAGAATTGTATGGAACAGATATTCAGTATTCGAAGGAAGCTTTAAAAAACAGCTACTTTATTGGTAAGTTCAACATGACTGACTCATTGGAAAAAATATTAAACGACATAGCCCTGCTAAAAAATCTTACGGTAGAAAAGCATGGTAATAGCTTTATCATAAAAAAATAGCGATACAAAGTTTTAATGGCAACTGCTACAGTTGAATCCCTGCAAAAGCAGTGAGCAGTTACCTTATTGTTTAAACGAAAAAAAACATATACGATGAATACATTGATTTCTAAGTCTAAATGGCTTTCCTGGTGTTTTGTAATAATGGTGAGTTATTGGCCATTACAATCACTGGCACAGGTAAAAACAAGTTCCATAAACGGTATGGTACAAGATGAAAGAGGCACTCCGCTTGAAGGCGTTTCCGTCATTGCTAAAAACACAAAGACCAACTACTCGGAAGGGTCGCAGACAGACTCGACTGGTGTTTTCAGGTTTAACAGGCTTCCGGCGGGAGGACCGTATAGTTTTATTTTTTCGTTTGTCAACCATGAGCCTCAAACCCTGTCAGGCTATACCATAAAAGCGGATGCCAGCATTTCCATTGTGGTAAAATTGAAAGAGTTGAATAATGTACTGGACCAGGTAGTAGTGGTGGGTTATGGCTTACAAAAGAAAAAGGATCTGACCGGAGCCATTTCCTCCATTCGCCCCAATGAAAAGGAAGGAATATCAGTGGTAAGTCCTGACCAGATGCTGCAAGGCAAAGTAAGTGGCATCAACGTAACCAATTCATCCGGGATTCCGGGTGCGGGTGTGCGGGTAAGCATTCGGGGAACAGGTTCTATCAACGGTTCTAACGAGCCCCTTTATGTGATTGATGGAGTGCCCGTTACCAATTCGGATCCCTCGCCACTCAACAGCCAGAACTTTGGCGGCGGCATCTCCAACCCCTTATCCACCATTAACCCTGATGATATAGAATCTATAGACATTTTGAAAGACGCCGCAGCCGCCTCTATTTACGGCTCTCGGGCTACCAACGGTGTTGTAATCATTACTACCAAACATGGTAAGGATGGCAAGACCGATATCAGCTTCAACAGTTATACGGGCATTCAGAATATGCCAAAAAAGATTCCACTGGCTAATACTACTCAATATTTTACTGTACTCAATGAAGCGCGCAACAACTATAATCTTCAAAATAATCTTACAGAAGGCATGGCAGGTTTCCTGGCACCTTTATCCGATCCGCGTGCAGTTAAGATCCCCGACACTGATTGGGTGGGCCTGTTAACGGATAAAAATGCTCCCTTAAGCAATTATGATCTGTCCGTCCGTGGAGGAAATGCTAAAACCAAATTTTATGCTTCCTTAAATTATTTCGACCAGGACGGTATTATCAAAACCAGTCAATTTCAACGCTTTTCGGTCCGCCTGAATTTGGATCATAAAATTTCGGAAAGAATCAATATAGGCTTTACTACCGCCCTAAGTAATACCACCGACAACCGGGTGCCCAGTGACATCGCCGGAAACGCAATATTAAGCAGGGCTTTGGAGCAGAGGCCTTACGATGTACCTTATAAAGCAGACGGCACTTATTCAGTGGGTGGCGTTGATGTTTTGCGGCACAATGGAGTACAGGTATTAAAAGAAGAAACATCAAAAAATAAAATTTACAGAGCACTTGCAACGCTCAATGCTACTGTAAAGATATTGGATGGCTTATCTTACAAACCGTCAGTAAGTACCGATATCGCTTACTACCAGGATTACCTTTATTATACTCAAAACCATCCTTATGGTAAGCCACTTGGTGTCAATTATG
>DATCWN010000419.1:0-6276 GCA_036566285.1 Hanamia sp. | reverse complement strand
TTCCCATGCATGGTTTTCCGCGGTATCACTTTCATACTCTGATTCGCAATATAAATTTTCAATACCCACATTGGCAATGCGCCCGTCAAAAGTATATTTATAAATTTCGGGCACGCCATACTTTGGTTCCATGGCCATTACAATCGGGTTGTCAATAAATATTTTGTTGCCTGAAATCTTTGTAATTACTCTTTCAAACTCAATATTATATTCACTGGCTCTCCATTGTTTGGTGCCATTTCTTTCAACGATCTGGTCCATCTTCAGATCTTTAATCCATTGGTCGGTAGCCGGGCGATAGACAATTATTTTATCGCCTGTTTTATATTTTTTGGCAGAGGCAACCGTAAAAGATTTTGCACCAACGGGAACATATTCGTCAGTGATTTTGGTTCTGGAATCTGCAACTTCCATGATTCTTCCTTTTCCTGAAACAGCAATTAAGGTTCTTTTTGCAGTTCCGGTCGCCACGAGTTTGGTGTCATTTCCTTCGCCTCTCAAAACGATGCCGCCGGTTTCAATTTGTATAGTTCCGGGAATATTATAAGTGCCTTTTTTTAAAAAGATCGTTCCCCTGAAACCATTTTTATCAGGCGATCTTTTAGATACTTCATCAACGGCATTTTGGATTATTTCCTCACCACTTTTGCCGGCAGATGGTGCAATCGTTTTTACTACCGGCACATCCGGTATCACTTTATTTCCACCATAATAACCCACTAGACTAAAGTCCGGAATTACATTTCCTTTTTCATCTGGAATATAGCTGAGTGTGCCGTCTTTATTGACTTTTACGAATTTTGATTCCCATGATTTTATGTAAGTAAAGGATGCTAAAAATAGCAGGCCAACGAGAAATAAAAAACTGCTTTTAATGGATCTCAATCGCATTTCAATACATTTATTTGAATGATGAGTAAAAAGAAATTCCACCATAATATTCCCACAAAAAATTAATATTTAAGGCTTCATGCCAGAATAGTTGAATAGTTTGCTAATGGTGTAATCGTATTGTCCTTCAATTATTACTCTATTGCATTGTTGAATAATCAACTTCTTCTAATTCCAATAATTATATCGTTTGTCTTATGAAAAAAAGAATTAGTTTTTACCATGTACTCTTTTTATTTCTTTGCTCATCACATGTTTTAGCTGCTGATACCACACTTGTTCAAAGCCCGGATGGTGTGGTTCATTTCAAATTATTTCAACAAGCGCACCAACTTAGTTATGCTATAACTTTTAACGGAAAAATCGTCATTGAGCCTTCTCCTCTTTTAATGGCTGTTGATGGAATTTCTGTTACAAAGAACATCGAAGTAAAAAAAACAGAACGTTATAAAGTCAATGAAACTTATGAGTGGCGTGGCGTGCATTCAAAAGCGGTTAATCAATACAATGGTGCAAAAATCATTATAAAAAATAAACAGGAATATACCTTTGAAGTTCGTGTATTTAATAATGGTGCGGCTTTTAGAATTATAATTCCCGGAACACAGGGTGCGGCCCGGATTCCCTCTGAAACAACTGTTTTCAATATCCCTTCTAAAAGTACTATCTGGTATCACGATCTGAACATGCACTATGAGAGTGTGCATGTAAAAAAACAAATTGATGATGTGCAGGAAGGTGAATGGGTAGCGCCTCCGGCAACACTTAAATTACCAAAGGGAATTTATGCGAGCATTACAGAAGCGGCTTTGGTAAATTATGCCGGCATGGCTTTGCAGGCTGATGGTAAAAACGGCCTGGTACTTCGGTTGGCTAATGAGCAGCCTACTTCTTATCCTTATAAATTACGATACAGCCCGGCAGATACGTTGCGATTAAAACAACCGGCAGTAATCAATGGAACGATTACTACGCCGTGGCGTGTGGTAATGATTGGAAAAGATTTGAACGCCATGGTAAATAATGATATGGTATCCAATCTGAATCCTCCGCCTGATAAAAAATTATTTCCCAAAGGAATGAATACGGATTGGATAAAGCCTGGCCGTGCCGTGTGGAAATATTTAAACGGCGGTGGCGACGGCACATTGGAAGTGATGAAACATTTTACGGATGGCGCCGCCGCATTAGGATTTGAACACAATATTCTGGAAGGCTTTTGGACAAGATGGACCGATGAACAAATCACGGAACTGGTTAATTATTCTAAACAAAAAGGCGTCGGCATCTGGTTTTGGAAACATTCTAAAAGCCTGCGCACCCCTGGCGCAATAGATTCTTTTTTCAGAAAATGTCATCAGTTTGGTGTGGCAGGGGCTAAGATTGATTTCTTTGACAGCGAAGCCAAAGAAGTGGTGGACCTGTATGAAACCATTTTAAAAGAAGCAGCGAAGTATCATGTGATGCTTGATTTTCATGGAGCCAATAAACCAACTGGTTTGGAAAGGACCTATCCGAATGAACTCACAAGAGAAGCAGTCAAAGGAATGGAATCGAGCAAACTGCTTGACAGGGCTACACACGAAACGACCATTCCCTTTACCCGCTTCCTGGCAGGGCCAGCAGAATATACTGTGGTACATTTTGGTGAAAGAAGAAAAAATACCACATGGGCGCACCAGGTGGCGAGCGCTGCTATATTGAGTGCTCCTTTATTAACTTATGCAGCCAACCCGGATACGCTTCTGGCGAACCCTTCAGTAGAAATAATTAAAAGCATTCCGGCTGTTTGGGATGAGACCATTGTATTGCCGCCTTCTGAAATTGGTGAATTGGCTGTGTACGCAAGAAGAAAAGGGAACACCTGGTTTCTTGCGGTGATGAATGGAGTAGGGGCCCGCAATATAAAAGTTCCCTTAACTTTTTTAAAGGGAAATTATAAAACGTTGATCGCAAAAGACGATCCTGCTAATTCAGCGTCAATCATAATGAATGAGGCTTCTTATTCTTCAAAGGATGTGATTGAATTAAATCTTGTTTCGGGTGGTGGATTTATTGCAAGGTTTTCGAAATGATTTTTATTAAGAAACATTTCAGAAGTGAAGATGTTGCATTCAATAGTAAATAAAAAAGAGACCGTATTTTATAAAAACAAAAATGTACTCCAAATGAAAAAATCACTATCCTTAAAAAAACCACCATGGAATTGTTTTTTTAAACAATAAAAATTATTCTTTTCTAAAAAAATAAATGTAATTATGAAACACATAAATCTTCCGGCGCTGCGAAGAGCTTTAAAAACTTTCATCAAAAAAGAAAACATGAGTATGGCGCTTATTCTCTTTTCTTTTTTGTTCTTTTCAAATAATATATATGCTCAGTCCACGGTACCTGTGGCGGGTTTTATTACCAGCCAGAGTGGGGAGCCGCTTGCCGGCGTTTCCATTATAGTAAAAGGCGGTACCCAGGCAATTACTTCAGGTAATGACGGCCATTTTGAAATTAATGCACCGGCAAATAGTACGCTGGTGATTACTTATGTGGGTTATATAAACAGGGAAGTAAAAGTAGGCAATACGCCCTCGTCCAATCTTTCTGTTCAGTTAATTACCAATAGGAACGAACTTGAACAGGTGGTAGTAGTGGGTTATGGTACACGGAAAAAATCTGACGTAACCGGCGCTATTACTTCTATCAGCGAGCAATCTATCAGGGATGTCCCTGCTTCCAACCTGGCCTCGGCTTTGCAGGGGCAGGGTGCCGGCATTGATATTCAGAGAAGCGGCGCCAACAGTAAGCCCGGCGCTACCCCCAATATTTTAATAAGAGGAACAAGATCCTTAGGAGCGGATAATGACCCATTAATAGTGGTTGATGGTATTCCTTTCGATGGAAGTATCAATGACATTAACCAGGATGATGTTTCTTCTGTGGAAGTACTTAAAGATGCTTCCTCTACGGCGATCTACGGATCAAGAGGTGCCAATGGCGTAATACTAATTTCTACGAAACGCGGTAAAACCGGCAAGGCGGTATTGACCTATAGTGGCTACGCCGGCGTTACCAATGTTACCCGCGACTTCCCGGTAATGAACGGTACTGAATTTGCTAATTTAAAAAAATGGGCAAAGATTAATGCTGCCCCTGCAGATTATACAGGCCTTGATGACCCTAAGTTTCTTACAGACGGCACCTTTTCTGCGGAAGAAGTAGAAGGCCTTGAGATGGGCCGTAGTACTGACTGGCAGAAGCTCGTGTATCAGAAAGGCTTTATGACCAATCACCAGGTGGGTGTAGCGGGCGGCTCTGATGCTACCCAATATGCTGCCTCTCTTGGATACTTTGATCAAAAGGGGATTTATCCCGGACAGGAGTTTCAGCGCTTTAGTGTAAAGGCAAGCATTGATCAGCAATTTGGGAAATTTATTAAAGCGGGCCTTAGCTCATTAAATACTTTTACTTTAAGAAACGGAGAAGGCATTAATCCCATGGCGCAGGCATTAAGAGCCAACCCCCTGGTTTCACCTTATGACAGTGCGGGAAATGTACTAAATGATTATGTTCCCGGAAACGCTAACCAGGTTTGGAATCCATTGGGCGACCTGGTTCCGAAAGCTGTAGTGGAAGACAGGAAGAGGTTTGGAACATTTACCACTTTATATCTGGAAGCAAATCTCCTGAAAGGATTGAAATACCGGTTAAATGCCGGGGCTGAAATAAGAAGTGATGTATATGGCAATTATTATTCGGCCAAAACTTCTTACAGGGTTAACCAGGGTGGATCAGCATCTTCTAACCGTACCGGTTTTCGCACCAATTATACTCTTGAAAATTTATTGACTTACGATAAAACTTTTGCCGAAAAGCATAAACTGAACCTGACGGGTTTGTATAGCTTACAGCAGTCTAATAACCAGTCTAATAATTTCGGAAATACCGATATCGCTGCTGATTACCTCGCTTATTATAACCCTACTTATGGCGCTAATCTAAAAGGATCAGGAAGCTATGAGCAATGGGATATTATCTCGTATATGGGAAGAATCAATTATAGCTATACCGATCGTTATTTACTTACCCTCACCATGCGTTCCGATGGATCATCCCGTTTGGCGCCAGGCAATAAATATCATGCCTTTCCTTCTGCCGCCGCGGCCTGGAACATCAGCAAGGAACCGTTTTTTAAGAATGCAGGTAGTACTTTCACTAATTTAAAATTGAGAGCCAGCTATGGCAGGGTGGGCAATACATCTATTGACGCCTATCAAACTTTAGGTTCTTTATCATCCATTGTATATAATTATGGAACGGTAACCACTACTGGCGCTTACCCCACCAATGCGCCCAATCCTACGCTCGCCTGGGAATATACCTCTACTGCCAATATCGGTTTGGATTTTGGTCTTCTGGGCAACCGTGTTTCAGGGTCCGTGGAGGTGTATAAACAATTTACCAATTCTTTGTTGTTGCCCCAAACCTTACCACAAACTTCAGGTATTCCTAATCCGATTGTTACCAATGTGGGCAAAACAGAAAACAGGGGAATTGAAATTCATGTGAACACGGTTAATATCCAGGGCAAAACTAAAAATAGCTTTAGCTGGACAAGTGATATTAATTTCTTCATTAACCGGGGAAAAATAACGCAACTGGCTAATGGGGTTACCAGCGACGCAGGTAATCAATGGTTTGTGGGAAAACCACTGGATGTTATTTATGATTATCAGAAAGTGGGCATCTGGCAAAATACGGCTGAAGATTCAGCCGCAGCTAAAAGTTTAGGTCTTACCACTACAGGGCCATCTTCTGTAATAGGAACCATAAGGGTAGCGGATCTAAGTGGCCCAGATGGTAAACCTGATGGAAAAATCAGCGCCACTTACGATAAAATAATATTAGGTGGCAGCGAGCCTAAATGGGAAGGCGGTATGACCAACCGTTTCGGCTTCAAAGGCTTTGACCTTACCGTAGTGGCTTTTGCAAGAATGGGAAGCATGATGAGCAGCAGCCTTTACAACGGTAATTTCGTAAATACCTACCAGGGCAATTATAATAATTTAAAGGTGGATTACTGGACACCCACTAATCATCAGAATACTTTCCCCAAGCCCAATTTTGCTTCGAGCAACCCGGTTAACCGCTCTCAATTGGGATATTTCGACGGTAGCTTTTTGAAGATAAGAAGTATGAGTCTTGGGTATAACCTGCCTCCGGCCATACTGCAAAAACTAACGGCAAGATCGCTGCGTGTGTATGCTACCGCATCCGATCCGTTCATTCTCTTTTCCCCTTACCGCAAGGCAGGAGGGATAGATCCGGAGGGCACCGGTACCGTGGGTATTGATACGCCTTCTACCTGGGCTTTTATTTTTGGAGTGAACGTGT
>DATCWN010000382.1:0-2497 GCA_036566285.1 Hanamia sp. | reverse complement strand
CTAACTATAAGCTGGATGTATTGTTAACTAATCAGCCACACATCTATCGTAAAACCGGTAAAGGCTATGAGTACCAGCTTTATGACGGCTATAGCGAAGATGGCAAGAATGGCAAACCTGCTTATTTTGTAAACAAAGTGGTAATATTTGAAAAAAACGGCGAAGCTAAAACGTTTAAACCCGGAATGGTTGACGCAAAAATGCTTAAAAATAAATATGGGTATAGCTGGCCAAAGGAAATGGTGTTTAAGTTCCCGCCGCCAATAATCAAGCGGGATACTAAAGTAACATTTCCTGTGCCGGCATCAGCTGCACAGGGTAACATTCCGCAAAAATTAATAGTCGTTAATGGTAAAATATACTACCCAAAACCTGGTGAAATCGTTGCAGCCGATTCCATGCTTGATGTCCCCGCCAATACCGACTGGGCCATAAAAAAATGGGGTAATAAAGCTAAAAATGGTGTGAAAATTTTCAAAAACACCATTGCACAACCAGATTCTACAAACCTGCAGTTATATGAACAATTTGGTAAAGAATTGGAAGATCATATCAAATACCCCGCAATAGCCCGCACCAATTATATCACAGGCCGGGTAATAGCTCAGTTTGAGATTAGCAATGATGGCGAATTAAGGTTTTTGAGAATTGTAAGAAGTCCATCAAATAGTATAAGTCAGGAAGTATTTAATGCGATAAAAAGCACTGGTTCACTGAAAAAAATGCCTGGAACCTGGACAATCCTGGTAAATTTCACACTTGATATAATAAATGAAGGCGGAACAGGAGTCCCAAAACCAACCATTCCTGCAAGCGAATTTGAGAAAAAGACATTTGAATATACCAACAATTCGGTAACGCCAAGTGGCGCAAAATACACAAAAGTGCTGAACGAAATTGTTATCCGCGGCTATGTAAAATTAAAGAAAAACTAACACCTACCTCTCATCACTATAAAAAATGCCGGGCAAAACGGAGGGCACTGAAAAAGTAGCTCAATAATGTTGGGTTATTAAAGCGATCAAGCAAAAGGCAACTTTTATTTGGTCGCTTTTCTTTTGCGTCATTATTTGCTGAGGTGATTTCTTGTAGCCGATATAGCTGTATTACCGGCCCGGATGAACAGCCGGGAGGGCACTTTCGGAGAACTTAGTTCATCAATTTGATTATCCTTTTCAAATTGACTGTGAAAATCGCCAATGCACCTTGCATCTCCATATTTTCGATACCATAAGCTATCGCCCGGTCATAACCATGAACGTTTTTTAGTTCACTGTTCTTCGCTTCGATTTTATATCTGTGTCTGATGCTTTCTTTATATTCTGTCGTTTCCTGAAAAGCCATTTGCTGCAGGTGTGTGTCTGATTTGATGCTGACAGAATAGGTTTTGGATTTTGCCCCCGGCTTATAACACTTGTCCCTTAATGGGCAGACCTTACACTTTTCAACATCAAAGTAATATGTGTCTGTCTGATTTGTTCCAACGTTCTTTTTTCCCTGTCTTGATTTTCGTATGGACACATGCCCAGCCGGACACACGAACATATCAGCGTCTTTGTTGTAATCAAACTTGTCTTCTTCTTTTCTAAACCCCTGTGTGATGGTAGGGTTCAGTCTGGCCACCACCTTAATATCCTGTCCGTTCATTAACGCAAGATTCTCTTTCCCTGAATAAGCCGAATCGCCGATGATCCTTTCTACATCGATACCGTTGTTCCGGCTGATTTCCAAAAGTTTGGGAAGTTCCGGGCCATCGCCTTTTTCGCCCGATGTGACTACCGCTGCTATAATGATGCGTTCCTCTGTCATCGCCAGATGCGTCTTATAACCAAAGAAGGAGCTATCAACCGATTTATAGCCTGTTTTGGCATCCCTGTCTTTGGATAATGTATAATGTTCCTGCGTATCTGCTACCGTCTCCTTCAACAGGTTCAACTTCTCTTTTACCGCGGGGATCTGACATAACGGTTGGTCGGCTTCAATATACTTTTCCAACGCGTTGCAATAGGCCAGTTCTTTTTCCAGTTCGTTAGTTGTGTTCTTTTCAGGCATACCCGCCTTCATGTCTTCATCTATAGTATACACTGCTTTGCGGAGCAACTTTGAGCGCTCCCGCAATACTTCCAATGCTGAATAAGGGTTGGACCGGGACAGGGAATGCGTAGCATCAACAATAATGGATTTTGACCGGATGATCCCTTTTTCAATAGCTATGGCCACCGTTTTATTAATGAGCAGGTTTAACAGATCATTATCCTTTAGCCGCAGCTTTCTGAACTTGGTCAATGAACTGGCATCGATAACTCCTTCCTCAGGCGACATATCCAGAAAATATTTGAAGGACATGTCATACTGGGAACGCTCAACAACATCCACATCTGAAACGGTATAGATCGTTTTCAACAAAAGGTATTTAAACATCCGTACAGGACTTTCAGCTGTCCTGCCATTCGTCATGCAATATTTGCTGACCAGTTCTTCATAGATAAAAGTAAAA
>DATCWN010000300.1:0-2604 GCA_036566285.1 Hanamia sp. | reverse complement strand
GCTAATACAGATGCCTTGTCATTACTTAACAAAAGGCGTTCAAAGAGGCTGCTGTCAATCTGCCTTTCCAATTGCCGGGACGACCAGGCATTCTTAACCGACTCTGCTATATAGAATTCTCTTTTATCGGCATTCTCTATTCCCAAAAGTAATTTGTAATGGCTCCAGCTCAATTGCGTCCGCAGTGTGGACGCAATTGGGAAAGTACGGTAAAATTGCCTGTAGCGCTCCAATTGCCTTATAGAAAACCCGCTTCCAAATTCAGGCTGTAATTGTTTTGAAATATTTTTTATCAGGTAGGTGCCATAGTCGGCTCTGTCTTTTCCCTCTTGCTCCTCTTCAAATATCCGCTTACCGATTAACCAAAACATGATTACCCGCTCATTATCCACTGCCAGTATAGCTTTGTTTCTGGCTGTATTAATAATAGATCTGATGTCAGATAATATGGATTGATTTATAAGCATTTCAATGTTATGTAGTACGGTAGTAATGCAAAAATATAATTCTGTTTTGTTGTTAAACAAAATTCTTTAATGCTTAATACCATTCCGGGAGGTTGGAATATTGATCCTCCACAGGCTTCTGCAGGTGAACGGCCACTGCAGCTCAATACCATTACTCAAATGAAATCCCTCTTGCAAAACACCCAAATAAAAAAATTGAAATAACCACATACTGAAAAAATTAAATCATCATAATCATACCAATCAAATAAATCATAGTTCAGACAAATGAACAGGTATAAAAAAAATAATCCCTACTTTTAATCCATCAAAGCTATTTATCTGTAATAACTTTCCTGAAGAATTTTTTTGTACTAATGACTGTTTCAAAATGCGGAAATCATAAGTGCAGACGTGCCTGGGAGACCGTCACCAGCGAGACGCTGGCGCCAACAGTGGAAACAGAAGCGAAGCAAATCGGGAAAGGTTTCTTCAAAAGCGCTCTTAAGCAATATGTCGTCCTTTCTTCTTGGCATATTCGACAAACGTACATCAATTTTAAATTTGCATCTAAAAACAAAAACAATAAAATTATTTTTTGGCTTTTAACGAATGTGCCTCGCAATATTGTGTTTCAGCGGGGTTTACATAGCCAGGGTTTGTGCACCCCGATGTGCGAAAGGACTTCGATTAATTGGAAAGTCACCCTCTTTTATACATCGGGGTTTCCGATGAACTTTTTTCTAAGTGATAAGACTGTGAGCGGAAAACCCCGCCGGGACACAATTTGGAATGCGCCCAATCGGGATAAATATAATACAGAATCAGGGAAATTTATTAAATTTGAGAAGCTCTTTCACTATTAAAACCTTTCTATATGAACCTCCTTCAACGCATTGAGCAATGGGGCAATCGCCATCATCCCAAATGGATGGATATTGTACGTATAGCCTTAGGAATTTTTCTCTGTTATAAAGGTGTTGATTTTCTTTTTAACATGAGTAGGCTCATTAGCCTAATGCCCAACAGATCTTCATTTGGTGATTTTGCTTACATTATGGCGGGTCAGTATGTTGTATTCGCACATATTCTTGGCGGTATTTTTTTAATACTTGGCTTGTTTACACGTTTTGCATGCGCTATTCAAATTCCAATATTACTTGGTGCAGTAATTTTTGTAAATTCTAACAGGGAAATGTTGCAACCTTATTCTGAATTGCTTTTGTCCATTTTAATATTACTCTTACTTATTTATTTTTTGATTATTGGCAATGGCCCGTGGTCATTTAAAATACCCGAAGAGGAAAATAAAAGGACAAGGAATAAATAATTTTATTTTCTCCAATGGAAAACCCACGTAAATTGACCCCTCGCGCCAAAACAAACTGACCCCCGCCCGCCATTTTAAACTGACCCCCTGATTCCGGCTGAAATTGACCCCCTGAAAAGAGAGGAAAAGAACTGTTGTTTTGTTGAAGAAAAAATCGGTTGTTTTAAGCAAAACAAAACCGAGATAATTTGGGAAGGCCTTTGTTGGTGTTGAGCAAGGGTAAGTGCGGCTGCTTCACCAACAAAATGAAAGGAACGAATTCCTACCTTTGAACTTGAATATGCAAGTAATTATCACAGAATCTCCTCAATTTTTTACTGCGACTATTTTAGAATGGAAAAAGTTATTGAAACCTGAGAAGTATAAAGATATTATAATAAGCAGCCTTCAATTTCTTGTGGAAAATAATAGGGTAAAAGTCAATGCGTTTGTCCCGATGGCTATCGGGATGGATAATCATATACATTTGGTATGGCAGATGATGGCCGGGATAAAACCAGAAGCTGTTCAAAGAGACTTAAAGAGACTTTATGAAATTTACTGCACAAAAAATAAAGCAGGATCTGCTAAAGAATCATCCTGCTGTATTAGCGCATTTTAAAGTAAATGCAAAAGACAGGGAATATCAGTTTTGGGAAAGAAATGCATTAAGTATTGAATTAGGAACATTGGAAATGTTTAAACAGAAATTAGAGTATATTCATTATAATCCTGTCAAAGCTGGATTATGTAATTTGCCGGAAGAATATAAATATTCAACTGTAAGATTTTATGAAACTGATGTAAATGATTGGAGTTTTGTAACTCATTATACAGAATAAAGAAAGA
>DATCWN010000208.1:0-4031 GCA_036566285.1 Hanamia sp. | reverse complement strand
TGAAAACCAATGATTCCATTAAACCAACTCCATCATCCCTTCCGGATTTAGGAGACGAAGATTTTTTTCATAAGAACAATTAACTGTTTTGTAAATGTTTTCTTTACAGGTAAATGATACATTAAGTTTTTCCAGCGTGCTCATATTGGGTACGCTGGGCATGTTTGTAATGGCCATCACTTTAATTTCCGTATTGGTTTTTCATCAAAGAAGAGTCATCAGGTTTAATAAGCAAATACAGAAGATGGAAGAAGAGCGCCAGCAAATGTTACTCAAGGCATCCATCCGTTTCCAGGAAGAGGAAAGACAACGCATAGCCGCGGATCTGCATGATGACGCAGGGCCTTTACTCGCAACTGCAAGACTTTACTTAAGTGAAAATTTAATACACCAGGAACCCGCGGTGCAGCTTCAATCCATTTATAGCGCCAAGCAAATAATTGACGACACCATACAACTGATCAGGAATATTTCGCACAGCCTGATGCCGCCTACTTTAAAGAATTTTGGACTGGAAGCGGCGATAAAGGATTTGTTCGATAAGATAAATGGCTCCGGTGTAATTAACACCAGTGCGCGTTTTCATGATAACCGCCAGCGCCTTGATGACGAGCAGGAATTATTGGTATTTCGCATTGTACAGGAATTGGTAACCAACATTATGAAACACAGTAGCGCAGGCTTCATCCATCTTACGCAAAATGCACAAGGAAATATTGTTTACTTTCGCATACACCATGATGGTAAAGGAATACTTCAACAGGACTATGATAAAATGGAACATGATACTGCCGGATTGGGATTAAAAAATATTCAAAGCAGGATAAGGGTGCTTAAAGGAAAAATATTTTTTGAAATAGATAATACCCATACTTATTACAAAGTAACTATTGAGGTACCGCGGGAACCGGACAAAATAAATAAGAAGAATTAATTTTTTTGCATTCCCATATTTTTTTGTCTTAATTTGAAATATGACTCCTGATATTATAAATGTAGCAATAGCTGATGATCATAAAATTTTCAGGAAAGGTGTGATACTTTCAATGAAACCGTATCACAATATCAGGTTTATTCTTGAAGCGGAGAATGGGGAAGAATTGATAAAAGGAATAGAAAAAGAACAGCCAGATATAGTTCTTATGGATTTGAAGATGCCGGTAAAGGATGGTATAGAGACTACCAAATATCTTAATAAATATTTCCCGGCCGTTAGGATACTTATTCTTACCATGTTTGAAGATGAGCGCTTTGTAGGCCATCTTATGGAAAGCGGGGCCAATGGTTACCTGCTTAAAAGTACAGAGCCTACGGAAATAAAACAGGGAATAATGGACGTGATGAGAACCGGCTTCTACCTGAATAATTTTGTAAACAGGGTACTGATAAAAAAGAATTATTCAAAGCAAAAATTTAATCCGAACCTCAACAGCGAAATAATAGTTAGCGAACGTGAAAAGGAAGTATTGTCATTAGTGTGCATGGAATATACCGCTAATGAAATAGCACAGCAAATGGATATAAGTCCCCGTACTGTAGAAGCCATAAAAGACAGGCTGATGGAGCGTTTCGGGGTAAAGAATTCAGTAGGACTTGTGTTTTTTGCTATGAAGAATTCGTTGATTGATTAGGTAGGTATAAGAAGAATGTAGCATGTAGCATGTAGCAAGAAGTAATTGAATTCATTGGCTAATTTAAATTTCCATTTCCGGTATTTCTCCTTCCACAACTAATTTTCCCGTGGTTTTATTTTTAATTTCTTCCACGCTTACACCCGGAGCTCTTTCAAGTAAACGAAATCCATTCTCAGTAATCTCAATAACAGCAAGGTCGGTAACAATTTTTTTTACACAATGAATACCGGTTAAAGGAAGCTCACATCTGGGTAATAACTTCGATTCTCCTTTGCGATTGGTGTGCATCATTGCGACAATAATATTTTTAGCACTGGCTACAAGATCCATAGCGCCGCCCATTCCTTTTACCATTTTGCCGGGAATTTTCCAACTGGCAATATCGCCGTTTTCACTTACTTCCATTGCGCCCAAAACAGTAAGGTCAACCTTTCCCGCTCTTATCATACCAAAGCTCATAGCGCTATCAAAGAATGCGGAACCGGGCAATGTAGTTATGGTCTGTTTTCCCGCATTGATCAAATCCGCATCTTCTTCTCCCTCTAATGGAAAAGGCCCCATTCCGAGTAAGCCATTTTCAGATTGAAGAATTACGTTGATGCCTTCAGGAATATAATTGGCTACCAGCGTAGGAATGCCTATTCCGAGGTTTACATAATACCCGTCTTTTAATTCTTTCGCAATGCGTTGGGCTATTTGATTTTTGTCTAACATACTTTAATGAATTAATGTGCTAATTAGCTAATGTGCCAATGTAGTAATTCTCTTTCATTGGCTCATTAGCACATTGGCTAATCAGCTAATTTTCGAATTGTCCTCTGCTCAATTCTCTTTTCATAATTGGTTCCCTGGAAAATGCGATGTACATAAATTCCGGGAGTCTGTATTTCATTGGGATCAAGAACTCCGGGCTGAACGAGTTCTTCTACTTCTGCGATAGTTATCTTTCCTGCCATGGCCATTAAAGGATTGAAATTGCGGGCAGTTTCTTTATAAATCAGGTTTCCGAAAGTATCGCCTTTCCAGGCTTTCACTAATGCAAAATCCGCATCAAAAGCATATTCCAATAAATATTCTTTGCCATTAAATTCCCTGACTTCCTTTCCTTCCGCCACTTCTGTTCCTACCCCAGCCGGTGTGTAAATCGCTGGCATTCCATAACCGGAAGCCATGCATCTTGTTGCTAAGGTGCCTTGCGGTATCAATTCCACATCAAGTTCACCACTTAATAATTGCCTTTCAAATTCAGAGTTTTCTCCTACATAAGAAGCAATCATTTTTTTAAGCTGTTTTTTTTGCAACAATAAACCAATACCAAAATCATCTACTCCCGCATTATTGGAGATGCAGGTAATATTTCTCACTTCCTTTTTTACCAAAGCGGTGATACAATTTTCAGGAATTCCACACAGGCCGAACCCTCCGAGCATGATAATACTTCCATCGGAAATATCATGTACAGCTTCCTCTGCATTTTTAAAAACTTTATTCATTTTACCGGAATTTTCTTTTTAAATGAACTATCCAAATGCTTGCGATTAAGTTCTAATTCTAAACTATGATCCCGTTGCTTCTGAGTATATAGACTATCAAAGATACGCTTCATTGTTTCCGGATGTTTGATATACCAGTCATAACTTTTATTAAAATCCGCAGCAGTTATTTTATGAATCTCAAACACTTTTTGAGTAAGGGCTTTGGTTTGCGCCATCGTATTTACCGGGGAATCTTTTCTTGATATTTCCTGCGCCATAAACTGCGCGCTCATTACATCCCATAAAACATTTTTCATGGTTTCCGGTTGAATAATACCAGACGGTGCTTTATCTTCTGACGAACATGAAAAGATAAAAACGGTACAAAAAATAAAACAAAAAATCCTGGCCATTATTTTAGTTGATCTTGATATTTTGTAGCGGAAGAAACATCGAGGCGTTGTAACAATTCCAATGCTTTAGCTTTATCCGGCGGAGCTGCCTTTGAAAATACTTTTATCAGTTCCTGTGTTTTCGCCTGGAAAAAAAATTGAAGAACCATAGTGTTTGGATTTTCAACATTGAAAGTATTCAATAGGTTCAAAACGTTTAAAATCTGCATACGTGCATTGGCTTCTTCATCATATAATTTATCCAATCCCGTCCGGTAATAATTATAGATGGCATCATGCATCATATTGTACCGGCTGTTCAATAAATTTTCCGCTAACCAATACCGGTTTCTTGTTCCGTCAAAGGCTTTCCATCCTGATATATTTCTTCCTTCCGGTGCATTATTAATTATGTTCTGCGCTTTTTGAAAATAAACATTTCCTCCTCTTGGTGAAAAAGAATCATAGTCAAAGCCAAGAATCATATTTATCCAATAGGCAAAGACCGCCGTCAAATTGGACGCGAGAGG
>DATCWN010000080.1:0-4097 GCA_036566285.1 Hanamia sp. | reverse complement strand
GCGCTGCTCATCTGCACGCGGTATCCCCTGTTTATCTCTATTTCACCTCTGTCATTCAACCACGGCACCATAAACATGATCACTCTTTCCGGCTCGGCAATCCTTTCCAGTATCTTGTTCTTTTTATATTTGGGATGGGCTTCTACGAAGGGAATTATTGACTCTGCCACATCGTGGACTGCCTGTAAAAATTCAGGTTCATGAGGATTTCTTGCAGTCAGTTTTTTCATAAACGTTTCTACCTTACTCTCGTCTTTCAGTACTTCATTTATCAGTACTTCATTTGTTGTATTCATATCTTTAAAATTGGGTAAAATGCTCAGAGAAGCAGGTAAAAGTAGGAAACGCCGGATTTTTTACAAATAAAATATTGCGAATGTTGGAATTATTTTATAATTATTCGATTTTTCTTAGATTTTATCAAGTTTAGTATATTTTATTCAAAAATATCGGGCAATTTTTCAGGAGAAAATATTTGTATATAGATTAAAAATGACGGAAGGTTGTATGCTTCCGGATTTTTTATAAAAAAATTGAACAAACGAAAAGGGAAAAACGGTCTGATTTATTTAATTACTACTTCATGAATCACCTTCTCGCCCAGAGCTTCATTTACTCTTTGAATAATTTTTTCTTTCTGATAATTTAATTCACTTTTTAAAGGCGCCACCGAGGTTGAAATAAATAAGGTGGAATTAATGATTTGGATTTTATCAGTATAGTTGGCAATGGTTTTACCCATAATTTTTTCCCAGGCATCTTCTATCTGCAAAGCCTGTACACCGCTTTTTAATTTGCTTTTTTTGAGAAATTCTTTTATTGCATCGCCAAGTGAAACTTCCATGCGGTAAAGATAAATTTTAAAAATAAAGTAGCAGAGAGTAATTTAATTTTATTGCAAATTGCTAAAAGGTTTTTATTCAATTAGTCATTGAGGTATTCAGCCGACCCGTGGTAAAATGGTTATTTGTTTTTACGCAATGCGGAAAAAAATGGGTTATTGCATTGCAATTAAAGATTTATTCATCTTTTATTAAATAGCATTTCACTTTGTATTTTATATTCGCGATTTATTGAAAGCCTGAGTTTGCCTTTTCTTTCAAAGCCATTCAAAGTTTTGTTTATTATGATAATGACCGCAACGCATCCTGCCTTAAAACCTGTATTACTAACTGATAAATCCAGACTTCAGGAGATTTATGACCTGCGGGTTGACATTTGGGAATCTTCAGAAAAGAGTCGGATGGTAAACCGGACTTTATTTCCCAATGGGTGGTTTGATAAGCTTGATGAAAATGCTTTCCATTGGGTTATGATTAATGAGCAAAATAAAATAATTGCGTCGGCCAGACTGAATATATTTAACTCTTTTGAAGAATTTCCCTATTATTCAGGCATCAAACATTTGCCTTTACTTCATGCAAAGCCATTTGCATTTTATAGCAGGCTGATTGTACATCCTGATTACCGGGGGCAGGGGAAAAGTTTCGAGCTTGCCGCCAGCCGGATGCATTTTTGCGAAGCGAGAAAAATTAAGTGGGCTCAGGTGTATATCACCAACGAGCGCATCGGCAAATTATTTGAGGGATTGGGTTTCGAAAATATCGGACAGGCAGAAGTTAATTATCATAAATTTACAACCCCTCATTGGATCAATGTTTTTTTGAAAGAATATCATTACAAAAAGTGAAGTCTTACACTAATTCAATAATCTGAACTGCATCTCCAAATTGTGAAAGCGCAGTTTGCAAACGATCCAGATGTGTATCTGTTATAAAAACTTGTCCGTTGTTTTTCTGGCAAACATATTCGAGTAGGTTTTTCATCCGGTTTTCGTCCAGTTTCTCAAACACATCGTCTAATAATAATACGGGAGAAAAGCCCTTTATTTTTTTCAATATTTCAAACTCAGCCAGTTTACAGGCGAACAATAAACTTTTTCTTTGTCCCTGCGAAGCAATTGTTTTGAAAATATTTTCGTTCAATAAAAAAGTAAGATCATCTTTATGAATACCCGTGTTGGTTCTTTGTAGTAGCCTGTCTTTTTGTAGCGATGAAACTAATAATTGCGCAAAACTATTTTCATTCAACTGGCTGTTATATTCCAAAGTAACTACTTCATTATTTTCTGAAATGCTTTTATAAAAATCCTGGATCAATGGGAAAAGATTTTTAGAAAATTCTTTTCTGATTTTATGAATATAATTTGCAGGTGGAATCATTTGTTGGTCCAGAACTTCCAGTAATCCTGTGTCAAACGTATTTTTAGAAGATTCATTTTTTAAAAAACTATTTCTTTGCAGCAATACTTTATTATACACAATCAGTTGCTGCAAATATTCCGCGTCCACCTGGCTAATCAAAGTATCTATAAATTTCCGCCTTTCTTCACTTCCTCCGGTAATCATTTCTATATCATCAGGCGCTATCATCACACAGGGAAATTTACCAATGTGCTGAGAGAATTTTTCATAGGCCACGTCGTTTAAATACAATTCTTTTTTCAATGAGGAACGATAAATACAAACAATTTTTTGCACGCCTTCATTATCTTTTTCATTTTGCAATTCTCCTTCCAGCCGAAATCCTTCTGCCCCAAAATGTACATTTAAAATGTCTGATTTTGAAAAATAGCTTTTAGTAAAACATAAATAATTGATGGCGTCCAATAAGTTGGTTTTGCCTTTTCCATTAAGCCCGCAAATACCAATAACCCTTTCTGTAAAATGAAAAGTTTTTGAGTGATAATTTTTATATCCCGTTAATGCAATTTTTGTAAAGACCAATGTGTTTTATGCTTGAATGATTGATGAGTTGAAGGGTGGCATTTACCATTTCAACTATACTTATTTGCAAATTTACGGTTCATTATTTTGAGAAACAGGATTGCGGTTCGGTCATCGGATTTCGTGTTCGGCAGAAGTGTAATGAGAAAGGTTATTTCCTTATTTGGAGTTTCCATTCAATATCCTTCGCAAATAATTTATCTGCCCGAGATGATAATTGAAATGCGCTAATAAATTTATCAGCCTCGCTTTTACTGTAATTCGTTCCTCTGATTTGAGAGACGGAAATTCTTTTTTAAGATCTTCCATTGATAAATGGGTCAATGTATGATGAATTACTTTTTTCACCTCAAGAATGTCTTCCGTTAATTTCTGCCGGGGAATGTTCTTTAAAGAAAATTCATTATCCCTGTTACGCAAATAGCCGGTTTTCCCAAGGCCTGAGCCAATAAAATGATTGAGATTGCCAATAAGGTGCAGCGTTAAGTTTCCCGCTGAATTGGTGATTCCTTCTTTTATTTTCCAAATATCTTCTTCACTTCTAAACAAAGAAATTTCTTCTATTAATTTGTTCAGGTCTCTTTCAAAAAATTCGGGGAAGTCCATAAAATTGATTTTTTTATTTTAATACAGGAATCCTTTTGCAATAGAATTCAGTGGAACCTGGCCGGCAGTATTACCATTGATTGTATTTATAATACTGGTATCATTATTAAATTGGTCAACCATTTCTTTAGGAATGTTCTTAATTTTATTGATAAGCGCTTTGTAAGCGTAAAGCCTGACTACTGCATTTTTATTTTTTGTTGCCAGTTCTGTAAGTTTTTCAACAGAGGCTATGTTCAGCAATTTTTCATAACGAAGATTTTGTGGTGAATTGGGAGGTGCGATATTATTGGTAGCTGATAAATCATACACATTTGATTTTGCAATCGCTTTCACTATTTTTTTTACAGGGTCAGAAGCTGTTGTTTTAGTAAAAAGATTTGATTTTGGCGAAGCCATTATAAAATTACCGGCAGTGCAAAAGATGATTAGCAAAAGATATTTTTTCATTACAGCTTTTTGTTTTTCTAAAATTAATGATAGTTACATTATTTGTGAACTCTTTTTTCCTTGTTGATTTTTAGAAAAGCAAATTATATAACCGGTAAACTTTGTTGGGTTCAAATAAATTACATTTGTTCACAACAATTTTTATGAAATAACCCTATTGGTAACTATTGCTAAAAACTCATTACACGAACAAATGAAAAAACTATTATTTCTTCTGTGCGCCATTATTTTTATTGGCCAGTCTTCTATAGCGCA
>DATCWN010000028.1:0-7297 GCA_036566285.1 Hanamia sp. | reverse complement strand
ATAAATCATGCTACAACCTATTTGCATACGTTGACGAAATAACCATTACGCCAAACCTCAAAATTTATTTTCAGTAATTTTACACTCAACCTTTTAAAACGATACCATCATTACTATTCATCCTATTATAAAGAAATCATTTGGAAAATTAAGCCGCCTGGCTGAAACCCTTATCGGCAGTGAAATTGTGCGCCTCGGCGCTGATATCAAAGCCAAAATAAAAGGCGGGGAAAAGATTTACAATTTTACCATCGGCGATTTTAATTCTTCTATATTTCCCATTCCCAAAAAACTGGAACAGGAAATAATTGAAGCATATCAAAATAAATTTACTACCTATCCGCCTGCAGAAGGAATTTTAGCTTTAAGAGAATCTGTTTCAACATTTATAAAAGAAAGAGAAGGATTGGATTTTAACGTCAATGAAATATTGATAGCCGCGGGTGGCCGGCCTCTTATTTATACACTGTACCGCGCTTTGGTTGATAAGGATGATAAAGTGATTTATTCGGTGCCAAGCTGGAACAACAATCACTATGTACATTTCACGGAAGGCCGCCATGTAGTGATAGAAGCTACAAGGGAAAACAATTTTATGCCTTTGGCAGAAGACATAAAACCTCAGATAAAAGACGCGGTGCTTATTGCTTTGTGCTCGCCACTAAACCCCACAGGTACTGTTTTTAAAAAAGAAGAATTAGAAAAGATTTGCGACATGGTGCTTGAAGAAAATAAGCATCGCGGTGATGATGAAAAGAAATTGTATGTAATGTACGATCAGATGTATTGGGCACTTACGTTTGGTGATACGGTGCATTATAATCCCGTAAGTCTACGCCCTGAAATGAAAGATTACACGATTTTTATAGATGGCATTAGCAAAGCATTTGCGGCCACAGGAGTTCGCGTGGGCTGGGCTTTGGGGCCGGAGCATGTATTGGCAAAAATGAAAGCCATCAACAGCCATGTAGGCGCGTGGAGTCCGATGGCAGAGCAACATGCCACTGCAAAATTTTTACTTCAATCGAATGTTATAGATGAATACCTTTTGCATTATAAAAAGGAATTGGAAGAAAGGCTGCAACTCATTTATGAAGGTTTTCAACAATTAAAATCAGAGGGTTTTTCTGTGGATGCCTGCGCACCACAAGCTGCTATTTATCTTACGATACAAATAAGCCTTGCCGGTAAAACAACAAATAATGGAGTTTTGCTCGCCACACAATCTGATGTTACTTCTTATATTTTAAATGAAGCAAAGTTAGCCGTGGTGCCATTTTACGCCTTCGGTGCGCCTAAGGATTCTGACTGGTACAGGCTCAGTGTGGGCACTTGCAAAAAAGAAGAAATTCCGGAAATGGTCGGGCAGCTGAGGAAAGCGTTGGAAAAATTAAAATAACAAAAAGGGTATTCATAAATTTTCTAAAAATTTATGAATACCCTTTCATACTTTTAAATAAAAATATTCTTTACGCCTCAGTGCTTGAATAAGCAGCGGTAGATGCGTTAATCAAATTATTCTTGACCAGGTATTCAGCAATCTGGACCGCATTGGTAGCCGCGCCTTTCCTAAGGTTATCACTTACTACCCAAAAATTTAATGTCTTAGGCTGCGATTCATCTCTGCGGATTCTCCCTACAAAAGCCTCATCTTTTTCGTGCGCGGTTAACGGCATCGGATAGACGAAATTCTCCACATCATCCTGAACAATTACACCGGGTGCATCAGATAATATTTTTCTTACTTCATCAAGGTCAAAATCATTTTCAAACTCAACGTTTACACTCTCACTATGCCCACCCATTACTGGTATGCGCACACAAGTTGCCGTAACCTGTATTGTATTATCACCAATTATCTTCCTGGTTTCATTCACCATTTTCATTTCTTCTTTGGTATAGCCATTGTCCAGAAACACATCAATGTGAGGCAGTGCATTTTTATCAATCTGATATTTATAAGCCATCTCACCTTCTATATGATTTCTCTCATTCTCCATTTGCTTTACCGCTTTCACACCGGTTCCGGTTACGCTTTGGTAGGTAGAAACCACCACTCTTTTTATGCCATACTTTTTATGAAGCGGATTCAAAACCAAAACCATTTGGATGGTGGAGCAATTCGGATTGGCAATTATTTTATCTTCTTTCGTGATCACGTTGGCATTCACTTCAGGAACCACTAATCTTTTGGAAGGGTCCATACGCCATGCAGAAGAATTATCAATAACCGTAGTTCCTACAGCGGCAAATTTCGGCGCCAGTAATTGTGAAGTACTGCCGCCTGCTGAAAACAAAGCTATATCAGGCTTTGCGGCGATTGCATCTTCCACAGAAACTATTTTGTATTTTTTATTTTTAAAGGAAACTTCTTTTCCAACTGATTTTTCAGATGCCACCGGAATCAATTCTGTTACCGGGAAATTTCTTTCTTCTAAGATCTGCAACATTTTACTACCCACAAGGCCTGTTGCACCAACTACAGCGATTTTCATTTTGTTTTAATTTCAAATTTATAAATGATTATTTACAAAGAAAGGCTAAAATATTTATCTTTAAAATCAAAACTAACTATTATGGGTAGAAAGTTTTTTTTCTGTCTTATAATTTTTCAAATAATTAGCGTAATTACCAAAGCACAGCTAACAGAAAACTTCAATGATGGCAATTTTACAAATGACCCTGAATGGGAAGGCAGCATATCAGATTTTACAGTGAATGACTCCGGTCAATTGCAAAGCAATAATACCATCGCAAACAGTTCTTTTTACCTAAGCACCACAAATGAGCTTGCAGCAAATGTTGAATGGGAGTTCCAGGTTCAAATAGCTTTCAATCCCTCCTCTGCCAATTATATTGATGCCTACCTAACTGCTTCCGCAAGTGATATAAGCCTAAATTCTACTTATGGATATTTTATACGAATAGGAAATACCGAAGATGAAGTTTCGCTTTATCGGAAGAGTTCTTCAGGAAACATTGTAAAAATTATTGACGGAGCAAATGGTATTCTTAACACAAGCAATAATGTAATGAAGATTAAAGTGATAAGAGATGCTACGGATAAGTGGACGCTTTTAAGAGATATAAATGGCACGGGTAACAGCTATATCAGCGAAGGTTCTGCTGTTGACGCCACTTATGCCAACTCTTCTTATTTTGGTTTTTTAATAAAGCAAAGTACCAATAGTTTTTTTCAAAAACATTTTTTTGATGACATCAACATCAACCATTACACTCCGGATGTTACGCCGCCCTTAATAGAATCTGTCACCGCTGTTTCGAACACACAAGTTGATGTGTTGTTCAATGAACCCTTAGATGCTGCAAGCAGCCAGTTGTTTTCCAACTATTCAGTAAACAATAATTTAGGAATGCCTGCAAGCGTTTTTGCTGATACAGAAAACGCCTCATTAATCCATCTTATCCTTAATTCCACATTTACTAACGGTGTTACGTACACGCTAATTATAAATAGCGTAAAAGATGCAGCCGGTAATCCAATTAATGATACAACAACTACTTTTAGCTTTTATACTCCTCAGCAATATGATGTGGTTATAGACGAGTTAATGGCTGATCCATCTCCACAGGTTGCCTTGCCAAATAATGAATGGCTTGAACTAAAAAATACTTCTTCCTTTTCCATCAATCTGCAGGGATGGAAGCTAGGGGATGTATCAGGAAGCAGTGGTGCTATGCCTCGCTACATTTTGCAACCGGATAGCTTGGCAATCATCTGTACAGGTAGCGCTGCCGGCACACTTGCGGCTTTTGGACATGTAATACCTGTGAGCAACTTTCCCTCGCTTGATAATGATGGCGAGTTCATCTTCCTTTCAGATGCAGCCGGCAAAACCATCCATGCAGTACGTTATGAAATTGACTGGTATAAGAATGAATTGAAAAAAAATGGTGGATGGACATTGGAGATGGTGGATACTAAAAATCCCTGCAGCGGCTCTTCCAACTGGAAGGCAAGCGTGGACGCAAATGGCGGCACTCCGGGAAGAAAAAATTCTGTGGATGGGATAAATAAAGATGACACTCCTCCAAAATTGTTAAATGCTTTTGCCCCTGATGAAACCCATCTCACTTTGGTTTTCGATGAGCCTTTGGACAGCCTGAAAGCGGCCTCTATCAACAATTATACATTTGACAATAGCGTTACAGTAAAAGCAGCGATAGTCGTTCCTCCATTGTTTGATAAAGTAGATATTACCTTCAATAATCCAATTACTAACGGTAATGTATACACGATAACATCGAAAAACATTTCGGATTGCAGCGGTAATATTATTGGCGAAAAGAACAGCGCCAAATTTGGATTGGCACAGGATGCGGACAGTCTTGATTTAGTAATTAACGAGATTTTATTTAACCCAAGGCCAATGGGAGCGGATTATGTAGAGCTTTACAATCGCTCGAAAAAAATTATTGACCTCAATAAAACATACATTGCCAGCCGTAACAGCAGTAATATAATAAGCAGCATTCAACAAGTATCTCTTGAAAATATTTTATTGTTTCCCCAGGAATTTATTTTATTAAGTACCAATATTGAAGCAGTAAAAAATCAATACCTCACTACCAACCCGGATGCTTTTTTAAAATTAAATAGCATCCCTTCTTTTTCCAACACACACGGAAATGTAATTGTTTTAAACAACCAGGGAAACATTGTGGATGAAGTGGCCTATGATGAAAAGTGGCATTTCCCGCTGATCAAAAACACTCAGGGCGTTTCTCTGGAAAGAATCAATTATGACGGACCATCCCTGCAAAGCAATTTCCATTCCGCCGCTACCTCAGTGGGTTACGGCACGCCGGGATATAAAAACTCGCAATACCAATTAAATGAGGAAGTGCGTGGAGATATCACCGTTATGCCAGAAATATTTTCTCCGGATAATGACGGCATAGATGATTTTGTTACAATTGATTATAGTTTTCCTTCTCCTGGTTACGTTACCAACATAACCATTTTCGACGCTTCCGGCAGGACTGTGCGTTATCTTCAAAAAAACTCCTTGAGCGGCATAAAGGGATATTATCGCTGGGATGGACTTGATGATAAAAACAAAAAATTACCCCAAGGCATTTATATTATTTACACAGAGATCTTTAATACAGAGGGGAAGAAGAGAGCATTCAAAAATACGGTGGTACTAGCGAGGAGATATTGAACTCTAAGGTTTTGTCGAATCGGATTAAAAAAATAATCGCCCTCTCATATAACCCCTTTCCTTATTAACATTTTTTTTCAATAATTCAACAGCCATTTGGTGTCTAATAGATAGTAAATTTAGTACGCCATGAAAACATATTTATACGTTATCTTTCTATCCGTCTCCATGTTTTTTGCATGTAGAGGTTCAAGGAACACCGTAGCAAACACTGCTGAGGATAAAGCATTCATCAGTGCTATAAAAAGCCTGGACAAAAAGCCGTCGGATATTTCTAATCAAAATAATTTGAATGAATTATACAGAGAAGCTTCCAAAATTCACCTGGATAATATTGAAGTGTATGAAACTTTGAAAGAAGCTGACAAATGGGATAAGCTCATAAAAGAATATTATTCCCTGCAAAAATTATCTGATGTAATCAATTCTTCGGCTGCTGCTAAAAAAATTATAAAAGCGCCTTCTTACAATGCGCAAATTGAAGTGGCACGCCAAAATGCAGCCGCAGATTATTACCAGGAAGGCCTTAATTACTTAGACAATAACGATAAACGTTCCTCCCGCCAGGCACTCGATGCTTTTAAAAAATCCAATTCTTATGTAGCCGGTTATAAAGATGTAGAAAGACAATTGGACATTGCCTTTGAACACAGCGTTCTGAATGTAGTAGTGAATCCTGTTACGGATAACTCATTTTATTATAGCAACATGGGCAGAAACCGTTTTGGCAACAGCTTTAATAATGACTATCTGCAACGCAGCCTGGTAAGAGATCTGGGTGGAGATTTCAATAAGAATTCGTTAGCCCGGTTTTACACGGACCGGGATGCAGATCGTGCCAACATTGATGTGGACTGGGTGGTGGACCTCACCTGGATTGACCTTGATATCCCACAGCCACAAACCCGGAGAGATAGCAGGACGGTAAACAGGCAAATAGAAATCGGAAAAGATACCTCTGGCAGGCCGGTATATCAAAATGTTTCGGCGAAAGTAAATGTAACGCGGCAATATTTTACCGCAAGGGGCCAACTGGAATGTCGTATAACGGATATGGATACACGAAATAATATCAGCCTAAACCGATACTCCTCACAGGTTGATTGGGAACAGGAATATGCCACTTATACAGGCGACTCCAGGGCATTGGATAGTCGCTATTTAGCAATGATTCAAAATACCAACCGCCGCCGCTTGCCTGATAAAGACGAAATTTTAAATGAGCTTTATGAAAAAATATACCCGCAGGTGAAGAACTATATTTATAACAAGGTAAGATAAAGAATCCCAAAATTATTGAAAGCAATTACTTAAATAACTGGAACGTTATAAAGCTCATGATATAAGCCAGCCCTGTCATGTAAGCCAGCATAATGAGCGGCCACTTCCAGCTTTTCGTTTCTCTTTTTACAATGGCAAGCGTGCTCATACATTGCATGGCAAGCGCATAAAAAACCAAAAGGGATAAACCTGCCGCCACGGTGTAAACTTTGTCGCCATTGGGCCAGGTGGCCGCAGTCATTTTTTCTCTTAATGTGGCATTATTTTCATCCGCATCATCACCTACACTATAGAGAGTAGCCATGGTGCCTACAAAAACTTCACGGGCGGCAAATGATGTTATCAACGCAATGCCAATTTTCCAATCATAACCTAATGGTTTTATTACCGGCTCTATGGATCTGCCCAGGATACCGGCGTAAGAATTTTCAAGATAATCGGTGCTCTTTTGTTTGTTCAATTCCTTTTCCTGTGAAGGATTTTGATGTACCAGCGTTTCATATTTTGTAGTAACAGCAGCCATTTTTGCAGGCGGGCCAAAGGAACTTAAAACCCAAAGCAATAAACTAATTACCATAATTACCTTTCCCGCATCTACCACAAAAATTTTCGCCCTCTCTACCATGGTAGTTACAATATTTTTCCACCTCGGTCCCCGGTAAGACGGCAGTTCCAAAATAAAAAAACTTTTCTCTTTGCTTCTTATAAACCACTTCATTACAAATGCGGAAGCCAATGCCATAAAGGTGCCCATAAAATACATCGCCATCATTACCAAACCTTGCAAACTGATAAAACCAAAAAACATTTTATTCGGAATTGCCAATGCA
>DATCWN010000493.1:0-2668 GCA_036566285.1 Hanamia sp. | reverse complement strand
GGTTGTAAGTAATTACAATTGTGGGTAAACCTTGTGTGCTGTAATGCCACGTATATCCCGGTTTGCGCTTATGCGCAAGGTAAGCGGCCCGTTTACTCCCGGTTTTAATCGGGATTGGGAAGGGTAGGCAGCAAGATTGTTGCAGCAATGTAACAGCAAGATAAATGATAACCTCCCGTTGCCAAACGGGATACAGAATCCGGCTTATAGGTTTGCAGTATTTTTTTAAAAGATAATCTGAGAGGGTTATCTTTTTATGTAAAGGCATACATGGGTTCAAAATAAATCCAAATTATTTTGTTAGCATTTCATCTTATATTACTAACTTTCCTATCATAACATTGGGCTTACCCTATCCGCAGCAAAAAATATAAAACAATTGTATGAAAAAGATTATACTGTTTTCATATTTCGTATTATTTTTTGGATTGACAGGGAAAGTCAATGGTCAAAAATTAGCAGCCATAGCTTATACTTCGGGTATTAATTCTCCCATAGATTTAAAACATTGTGGAGATGACCGGCTATTTGTTGCAAGTCGCGCTGGCATAATCCGTGTGATCAATGCAGATGGTACATTAAGGGCCATTCCATTCCTTGACATCACCTCAAAAATATCTTCTGCCACCAACAGCGAAGAAGGTTTTTTGGGGATCGCATTTAGCCCTGATTATAAAACCAGTAAAAAAATATATGTGGATTATACCGGCAGAATCAATGGCCAATTAACTTCTGTAATAGAGGAATACAAAGTGAGTGCAGATTCTAATGTGGTAGATCCCAATTCCGCGCTTACGATTCTTACACAATCGCAACCTTTTAGTAATCATAATGGCGGAAATTTAATGTTCGGGAAAGATGGGTATTTATACATCAACCTTGGCGATGGAGGTGGTAGTGGTGACCCCAACGGAAATGGGCAGAACACAACTACGTTTCTCGGGAAAATTTTAAGAATAGATGTTTCCTCCTCCTCTGCAATCACGCCTTATGTGATTCCTCCATCCAACCCATTTTATAATGATGCTACACCAGGAATTAAAAAAGAAATATGGGCTTACGGATTACGTAATCCCTGGCGCAGCAGTGTAGATAAGCTTACCTCCGATCTCTGGATTGGGGATGTAGGCCAGAATGCTATTGAAGAAATAGATTTTCAGGTTTCCGGCGCCAGCGGTGGAAGAAATTACGGATGGAACATTTTAGAAGGGAACCAATGTTTTAAACCATCTACCGGTTGCAATACTTCAGGAACTGTCCCGCCCATATATGCCTACAACCACTCAGTAGGGGCTTGCATTACGGGCGGGTATGTTTACCGGAGCGCACAATCAAAGGCACTTTTTGGCATGTATATTTTTGGAGATTATGTTTCCAAATGGATAGATGGCATTATCCAGGCTAACGGTGCTCTTTCCGGCCCGGTTACTCATTTGATTACCGCCGCTAAAGCCACAGGAAACCCTGTTTCATTTGGTGAAGACAGATTTGGCGACCAATACATTTTATTTTACGGCAACAATACTGTTTATAAACTGGAAGATACCAGCTACCTGCGAAGACCAAAAGCTTATTTTACAGCAATAAGCCAGGGAAGTGATAATTATTTGTTCCAAAGTTTGCAAGGCAGAAGTCTCTCTTACCAATGGTTAAGAGATGGAATAGCAATTGATGGCGCTACGGATCCGGATTATTTCGCAAACATTCCAGGCAATTACACTTTGAGAGTTACCAATTCATTAGGCAACACTGATACTTCGGATGTGTTTGTATGGGGTACTTTACCTTTAAAATTAATTTCCTTTAGTGCCCAAAAGATAAATTCCCAGGTAAAATTGTTTTGGAGTACGGCATCTGAAGAAAATATGTCGGGGTTTATCATTCAAAGAAGATTTAATAATGAAGCTTCCTTTTCTGATATTGCTTTTGTGCCAACAAAAGCATCTAATGGCAATTCAGTTACTCCCTTAAATTATTCTTTTACGGATTCTTCAACCCTTAATAATCAACAAATATTTTATCGCTTAAAAATGCAGGATATTAATGGAGGTTTTTCTTTTTCTGAAATCCAGCCGATTTTTATAAGAGAAACGAATTACGCTATTTTTCCGAATCCTGCGAAAGGCCAGGTAAACATTTTCTTAAACAATTTTGTGAACCCCGTTTACCTGACTTTGTATAATAGTGCGGGCAAAAAAGTGAGAGAGCAAAAACTGGAACAACAAACTTCCGTTGTAAACCTTCAGGGTTTGAAAGGAGCTTTTTTAATACAAATAATAAATAAAGAAAAAGGTACAATCATACGAGAAAAAATAGTGATCGAATAAATATTTCTCAGTGAAATTTTTTGCCATAAAGTATAGCCAATATTTTATGTGTCTAAAATCCTGGCTTACATTTTTACTTTCCGGCATCCATACTTTCAGAGTAAATAATTTTAAGGCAACGTTGATGAATGGTTAAGCGCACTTCCTCCATGATTGATAGCGCCTAAAACTATCCAATATTGACTGATGGGTAGTTGACTCATTGGCTTTAACAATTTACCTCTTTAACAATTCATCAATTCATTTATCTTCGCAGGCCAAAAACCAGTTCTTACGAATGCTAAGCAGAAGAAATATACGGGTGAAAGTAATGCAAACGCTTTACAGCGTTGAATCCATGA
>DATCWN010000491.1:0-6248 GCA_036566285.1 Hanamia sp. | reverse complement strand
CTATACGGCTTCCCGTATTCCAAAATTTTTCCAGGAATGATCTGGCTGCATGGAATGATAAAAGATTCGGGACAGATGTGGCTACATTATACCTGGATAACCATCTAAAAGGAACAGCGAATATCTACTTCGTCAAAATTTCACGAGCTAAAACAGAAAATGATACTTGGCTTATGACAGGGTTATTTGATGGTAATATTGGCGATAGCATCATCGTTAAGAAAGGCCGCTTTGATTATTATGTAGAATTGGAAGGGTTTTAGATACATTCTAATTTAATAGTATTAGCAAGATTTAAAAATCCTACTTCATCTCTTTCAACTCTCCCTGCATTCTAAACATTTCATCTCTCAATCGGGCAGCCTCCATAAAATCCATATCCTTTGCAGCGCGTTCCATTAAATGTTTTGTTTGCCTGATGGCTTTTTCCAATTGAGGAATGGTTTTGTATTCCACCTGGTCTTCGGCGGCGATTGTATTTAAGTCATCAATAACATAGGGTGAGTCAGTGGTTCCTTTGATGTCGAGCACAGACGTCTGTCCCATGATCTGCTCAATGGATTTAAAGATGGTTGTTGGCGTTATGTTATGTTCAATATTATATTGAATTTGTTTTTCTCTCCGGCGAGTGGTTTCATCAATTGTTTTTTGCATGCTCTCGGTAATTTTATCTGCATAAAAAATTACAAGTCCATCTACATTCCGGGCAGCCCGACCAGCAGTTTGTGTCAGCGATCTTTCATTACGCAAAAAGCCTTCTTTGTCCGCATCCAAAATAGCAACTAAAGAGACTTCAGGAATGTCCAATCCTTCACGCAAAAGATTTACGCCAACCAATACATCAATTTCTCCGAGACGCAATTGCCGCAAAATTTCTATGCGATCTAAAGTGTGCACTTCGCTGTGGATGTATTTGGATTTGATGTTGATGCGGTGTAAATATTTGTCCATCTCCTCAGCCATGCGTTTGGTTAAAGTAGTTACCAGCACACGATCTCCTTTGGTGACTCTCTTATCAATTTCATCCAATAAGTCATCAATCTGATTTACAGAAGGACGAATTTCTATCGGCGGATCTAATAAGCCTGTTGGCCTCACAACCTGCTCCACCACTATGCCTCCGGTTTTTTCCAATTCATAATCTCCCGGTGTAGCGCTCACATAAACTGTTTGGTTGAGCATACTTTCAAATTCATTAAAATTAAGCGGGCGATTGTCTAACGCCGAGGGTAAACGAAAACCATAATCTACCAGAACTAATTTCCTGGAACGGTCACCACCATACATGCCGCTTACCTGCGGAATTGTTTGATGGCTTTCATCTATTATGCATAAAAAATCATTCGGAAAATAATCTAACAAACAGAATGGCCTTGTACCCGGATCTCTTCTGTCAAAGAATCTCGAATAATTTTCCACACCATTGCAATAGCCCAATTCACGAATCATTTCTACATCGTAATTCACGCGCTCAGAAATTCTTTGTGCTTCAATGTATTTTCCTGTTTCTTTAAAATATTCGGTTTGCCGTGCGGCTTCATCCTGAATCTCATAAAGTATCTGTTGCAATTTATCTTTTGGGGCAATGTATAAATTCGCAGGAAAGATAGCCGCTTCATTTACTTTGGTAATTCGTTTGCCTGAACTTAACTCAAGCGTTTCAATACTTTCAATTTCATCGCCAAAAAAAGTGATGCGATAACCATTGTCCATGTAAGGAAGATTGATGTCCACCGTATCGCCTTTCACCCGAAACGTTCCTCTTGCGAAGTCGCCTTGTGTTCTTGAATACAAGCCATTTACCAACGAATGCAAAAATCCCTGGCGGCTGATAACCTGCCCTTCTTCAATTCTTACAACGCCTTCTGCAAAATCTTTCGGGTTACCGATTCCATAGATGCAACTCACGCTGGCAACAACAATAATATCCCTTCGGCCGGTTAATAATTGCGAGGTTGCAGCCAACCTCAATTTATCCAATTCTTCATTGATGCTTAAATCTTTTTCGATGTATGTATCGCTTACCGGCATGTAGGCTTCGGGCTGATAATAATCATAGTAGGAAACAAAATAGCCAACGGAATTATCAGGGAAGAACTGCCGGAACTCGCCATACAATTGAGCAACAAGTGTTTTATTGTGAGTAAGCACCAAGGTAGGCCGCTGTACATTTTGAATCACATTGGCCATGGTAAAAGTTTTACCACTGCCGGTAACTCCCAATAATGTCTGGTATTTTTCACCTTCCAAAATTCCTTTGGTAAGTTGTTCGATGGCTTGTGGCTGGTCGCCTGCGGGCTGATATTGTGAATTGAGTCGAAAAGGCATAGGGATATGCAATTTACAATAGAATGAGGGAAAAAGAAGGTGAAGAAAAATCGAATTAAATTTCGAGATGTCTTCTTACAGCGGCTTCTGTTTCATTCATAAATTCAGAAGAAAGGTGGCCCACTTCCCTTAAAATGCGAGAAGTGTCGATGGTTCTGATTTGATCGCATTTGATTTTTGAATTCTTTGGAAGATTAGCTTTACCTGCTGGAATAAAAACTTCAAATGAACGGATAATCTCCGTGTTTGATGTTATAGGAATTATCGTAATTGTTTTTGAATATTGATTATTGGTGTTATTAGAGATCACCAAAACTGGTCTTGTTTTATTTATTTCACTTCCCTGAGTCGGATCAAGCCTGGCGAAATAAACGCCTCCTCTTTTAATAATCATTCCAGTTTTCATTATCGGCGTGGGCAAAATCTTTTGTGATCTCATCATTTTCCTTTATGCTATCCGCATATTCCTTTGCCAAATCTTCAGGCGTAATTGATTTCTTCAGAAATGAAATTTTTTGAGTAATCGCTGCAATTATAAATTCTTTTTTATCGGTCGTAACAGACGATAATTGCTTATCTAATTCATCAGGAATGGAAATGGTTAACATGATATTTTCCTTTTTATAAAGATAAGTTTTTATCATGGAATAAAATCTGGATAAGGGATTTTTGAGGTACGTTCAATTCTTTCATTAAACTGGAATACTTTTCCTTACTCAAACTTTCTCAATCACTTTCCTATTCAAATACCCCGAATAATCCGGCACCACCACAGGATAATCTACCTGCATTAAAACAGAAGTTAAAATAAAATCAGCCGAAGAACGATTACAGGCTAACAGGATATTCCAGGCAACAGCCAGTCGCAGCAAGGCTTTCACGTCGCTATCATGTGGTTGTGCTTCCATCGGGTCCCAAAAGAAGACCATCATATCTAACCTTTCTTCAGCAACCATGGCACCCATTTGCTGATCGCCGCCAAGCGGGCCGCTTAATAATTTCTTTACGGGCTGATTCAGTTTTTCTTCCAATAATTTTCCTGTGGTTCCCGTAGCGATTAGTTCGTGTTGGGATAAAACCGTCCTGTTGTAATAAGCCCATTCTATCAAATCTTTCTTTTTATTGTCGTGTGCTACCAGCGCTATACGCTTCGCTCCCGAGATGACTCTTATGTGTTCCATAATTAAATTTATTGTTTATACGCAAAATGAAGAAATATAACCCAATCATTAGTCATTTTGACGATGAGATAACACTAAGATAATTTGAATTGAAATAAAGGCCTTCTATAGGTGCATTTAATTTTCAATGATTACCAGGAAGGTACCACTGACGATGATGGAAGCCTTTGAGCTGATTCTCCAGTTAGATATTTCTGATATTACTTTCAATTTTAGATTAATTTTATCCGTTTCAAAAAACCTTTATAATGGTAGAATCAGGTTATTTAAAAATAATAAAAGAAAGCGCATGTATAATATTTGTTGTGTAGGGCATATTACCTTAGATAAAGTGGTAACTCCCAACGCTTCCCTGAAAATGGCAGGCGGGACTTCTTTCTATTTCTCCAATGCTATTCGAAATATGGACGTATCCTATATTTTGATTACATCCCTTGCTAAAAAAGAGATGGCTTTTGTTGCAGATTTGCGTAACAATGGTGTTGAGGTAAATGCATTTAATTGTTCCCATACGGTTTACTTCGAAAATATTTATTCTCAGGATTCGGATCATCGTATTCAAAGAGTATTGCAAACAGCGGATGCCTTTAGCTTTGAACAGATGAAGCACATTGAAGCTTCTTTATTTCACTTAGGGCCGCTGCTTGCTGATGATATACCCCTGGAGCTTATAAAGGCTTTATCAAAAAAAGGTAAAGTATCCCTGGACGTTCAGGGTTATTTACGCAAAGTTCAAAATCAGGATGTATACCCGGTTGACTGGAAAGATAAAAAGGAAGGCCTGCAGTATGTGGATATTTTAAAAGCTAATGAAACTGAAATGGAAATGCTGGTAGGGTTTAAGGACATTCACAAGGGTGCTAAAATGCTGAATGATTGGGGCGTTAAAGAAGTTGTTATCACTTCCGGCAGTAAAGGATCGCTAATTTATGCCGATTCTGTTTTTTATGATATACCTGTGTATAAGCCAACTGCCGAGATTGATACTACCGGATGTGGTGATACTTACATGGCCGGATATTTATATAAACGAATAAGAAATGCTACCATACAGGAGGCGGGAGAATTCGGGGCCGCTATGGCAAGTTTGAAAATTGAATCACCCGGTCCGTTTACCGGTACTGAAGCAGATGTATTGAAATTATTGGCTAATAATAAACTTTCGGAACATCCTGTCGGGAGTGGATTAAAGATTCCACAGTAAAAAAATATTTTATCGGAATGCCTCTTTGAAAATTTCTTCCCTTAATTCATTATTCATTACAGTATCGTAAAAAAGAGTGCTATGAAATCTTTTGTAACCGGATTTTTGAGTGCGTTCTAATTCTACTTTGCATGCCTTTTCCCATTGAGAAAAAATTTTGATGGGTAACAATTTGCCCTCTTCCAATGAATACAAAACAAACTTAACGGTTCTTTGTTTGTGCGTGGTAAAATAAAAATGAAGCCGGCAATTTAATGATGCTTCATCAGTTTCTATGGGAAAAAGAAGGCCAATATAATTTCCCTGGTAAGGCTTACTAATCCAGCGCTGGCCGATGTTACTGTTCAGTTCAAAATTTTTGGTAACATTCATTGCCAGCGCCGGCGAATCACTTTGAATGTTTAATTGTTGCAGCAAAATTTGAAGTGTATCGAAATAAGTGTCCAGCCATTTGGCCGTTCCGTTTTTTTGCAATGTTTTTATAAAATGATCTAACTCACTTTGCATGATAAAATATTTTTTAAACCTTATTCTTCATTTCTTCTATACCCACAAAGATCCCTTCCCCGCTTTCTTTCACGGGATATATTTTTAAGAAATAACCTTCGCCAAAAATATCTCTGCCGTGTGTGAGGTTGAAACTATAGTTGTGTACGCAACAAACAATATTTTCTCTTTTATCCAGTTTCCCTTCCGCCATGTTTCCTCCGGCATGTGGACATTTAGAAGTACACGCTTTTAATCCCGAAGTAGTTTTTGCAAGGCAAATTTTCTTTCCATCAACATCTATTTCCGCAATATTATTTTCACCGAAAATAAATTCATCAATGTTGCGGGCAATTTGAATCCATTTGTATTTTTTTTCATTGCTGAACATACATCAATTAAAATTGTGGATGAGAATTAGGCTTCATAAAAACCTTAGAGGTTTTCAAAACCTGGGAGGTTTTTTTCAATAAAAAAATTCTGCTTTGTAGGGATACTTTTTTTGATACAAGGTGCGTACATGATTTAAAACTGCTTGGCGCAGTTCAGCAATATTTGTTTTTTCAATGGCTGAAATAAATACGCAGTTGCCGTGGGTTTGTGCCTGCCATTTTGATTTTAAATCATCCAACAATTGTTGTTTTACTTCCGGCTCCAGCCATTCATCAAAAGTATTTTTTTCGTACTGATCCATTTTGTTGAATACAGTAATAACAGGCTTTTCAAGGCTTTTCAATTCCTGGAGTGTTTTATTTACTATGGCCAGTTGCTCTTCATATTGGGGATGTGAAATATCCACCACATGCAATAAAATATCTGCTTCACGCACCTCATCAAGTGTGCTTTTAAAACTTTCTATGAGATGATGAGGAAGCTTTCTTATAAAACCAACCGTATCGCTCAAAAGAAACGGAGTGTGTCCAAGTACTACTTTTCTCGTAGTGGTATCTAATGTGGCAAACAATTTATTTTCCGCAAACACATCGCTTTTGCTCAGCAGGTTCATAATAGTGGATTTACCCACGTTCGTATAACCAACCAATGCGACT
>DATCWN010000456.1:0-2338 GCA_036566285.1 Hanamia sp. | reverse complement strand
CAGATAGGAAGTAGAGAGTGGAATATCCGTACCGGCTTTGCTGCCTCGGAAAATACCCTTGTTTGCGAACAACCGGTAACCGTGTTCAGCAATCAAAAAGAAGTAAGCCTGAAATTAAATGGAAAACTATTGGGTAGCTCTCCTACCCGGCAAGGGATTGCCCAATTTTCTGTTCCGTTTATCAACGGATTGAATCGCATCACAGCATCCACTATCGTTGATGGAATAGAAGTTACTGACCAGGTGAATATTCAATTCAGGTTACTTTCTCAAAATTTAAAAAGTAATGTACTGCCATTTAATGAGATGAATATCAGCCTGGGTGACAAGCGGTTTTTCTATGACGAAAATTCGGCGCAGGTATGGATTCCTGAACAGGAATATACGCCCGGAAGCTGGGGATATGTTGGAGGAAAACCCTTCACCATGAAAAATACGTCCAGGCATAGTTACGGGTCTGACAAAGATATTTTGGGTACCAATCTGGACCCTGTTTTTGCTACGCAACGGATGGAAATCAGGCAATTCAAAATGGATGTGCCCAATGGCGATTATGAGATAACATTACATTTTGCAGAATTAATCTCGCCTGTTCAGAAAGAAGCATTAGCCTATAACCTGGGTAATGAAAAAGCGGCAGTGGGCGGCTTTGAAGAACGAGCCTTTGATGTAGCCATTAACAATCAAAAAGTTTTATCCGGATTGAGCAACTTAGAAGATTTGCAACCTGAAAGGGCTGTTTCATTCAAATTTTCCATTTCGGTAAATAATAATAAAGGCATCACTATTGACTTTAATCCATTAATGGCAGAAACTATTTTAAATGGAATTCAGGTTGAGAAAATAAGATAAACTGTTATATCAAAAACTGGTCAATTTTATGTGATGCTTCGGAAGATACGAAGAGGGGCAGTGGTCTAGCAATATTTGAAATAATTTGTATTCTTTGAGTTTCTTTCTCTCATCTTCATCATCAATATCAATGTATCCGTATATTTTCAGACGTTTCCCTATGCCTTCCCGCGTTCCACTTTGAAAGCCTTTATGAAATCTGAATTTTATAACCTGTAGTTATTTTCATTAATCAGAACTATTGGTTTCCCGTTTCCCACAAACACCTCCGCCCAGCACTAAAAACCTGATGTGATAAGAAATAATTTTTAGAGAGATCAATTGAAGTAAATCACTGCATTTTGAATTAATTTGCTACATTCATTCAACTGTACTCATCAGATTTATATACCAAAAATGTTTCGTGTTATAATATTTAAAGCCAGGGTTATTTATTGCATATTAATATTGAACCTGCTACCGGCCGTCGCTGTTGATGCACAGCAAGCGCAGCTTAGCTTTAAACATTATACCATCAATGAGGGGCTTTCCCAGAATACAGTTTATTGTCTTTTAGAGGATAAAGACGGCCTCATCTGGATGGGTACGGAAGATGGGTTAAACAAATTTGATGGTTATGATTTTACGCAATACAAACATGATTTTCGCTACTCCAACAGTGTTTCACATAACCAGATCAATACGCTGTATGAAGACCGCGAAGGACGAATATGGGTTGGAACTTCTGACGGGCTTAATATTTTTGATAAAAAAACAGAGAAATTCACGCGGCTTAAAACAATTCAAAATCCATCCATAACTTCCAATGATTTTATAACCTCTGTTTATCAGGACAGAAAGGGTAACATCTGGGTTACCAGTCTGGACGGGCTGAAACTTTATAACCCTGCTACCAAAACTTTCTCTGTGTATAACGATACGACAAAGAAACGTACCGACCGCATTATGGAAGACGCTCATGGAATACTATGGGTAAGTATCAACAGGGACCTGAAAAGGTTTGATCCTGTCAAAAAAATATTCCTTCCGCTGCCTGATGTTTTAGAGCATAATTCTTTTCTTAGAAATTCCTTTATCAGGGTTATAAAAAGGGATAGCGCCGGAAAGATCTGGATAGGCACCGAAACATCAGGATTATTTGTGTATGATGAAACCGCTAATACCTTACAGCAATTCAAAAATGAAAAATCTGATAAAAACAGCTTAGCAGCCGATATAGTTCGGGAGATTTTTTTTCCTGATAAAAATAATACCTGGATTGGTACGCGGAATGGCCTAAGTGTTTATAATAGGAATACAGGCAAATTTACCAACTACCGGAATGACCGCTATGACCGCAATTCTTTAAGTGGCAATTCTATCAGAACCATCCTGAAAGACAGAGCAGGAAACATCTGGCTGGGTACTTTTGGCGGTGGCATCAACTTAATGGCAACCAGCCACAATATGTTTAATTACCTCGGAGCCCAAACGCCCGGCAAACCGG
>DATCWN010000448.1:0-16543 GCA_036566285.1 Hanamia sp. | reverse complement strand
CAAGGTTAATGGTTAGAAAATTTGGGGAACAGTCTTTTAAGGAAAGTGATAAAGGAAAAGAATTATCGGATGAAATGGCAGATGTGCTTTGGATTTTGATCTGTTTGGCCAACCAAACTGGCGTTGATCTTACAGATGCTTTGGAAAAAAATTTTGAGAAGAAAAATTTGAGGGATGGAAAAAGGCATAAGGAGAATGAAAAGTTGAAATAGGTTCTATAATTTTTTTGGCGGCTATATTTCCATCAAGCAAAATTTTCATCAAGGATTTTTTCGGTTGTAATTGACTTTTCAGCCATCTGTAAAACCTGGATAGCAGATTCTTTTTTTACAGACGGAAAGTTTTCCAAAAATTCGTTAAGTGTTTCCCCTGTTCCAATATAATCGAACAAGGCCTGGATAGGAACACGTGTGCCTGTAAAAACAGGTGTGCCGCCCATAGTTTCCGGATCAATATTTATCGGGCCATATTTCATGAGGTTTATGAAATTTAATTGATTCTCAAGTTACAAAATGTTTTAAAAGAATTAGCCGATAATTTTATCCGATTATATCAGTAAATAAACCTTTTACTTCTTTCAATTTTAAAATGCCCCTTATCTAACTCACCATCTTCTCTTTTACATTTATATTTGCACCCTTATGGCAAACGAATCAAATAATTTTAATGAAATCATTGCACACTGCAAAGAGTACGGTTATATTTTTCCTTCCAGCGAAATTTACGACGGACTGAGCGCGGTATATGATTACGGCCAAAACGGCGCACAGTTGAAAAAGAATATCCGTGATTACTGGTGGAAAAGCATGACGCAAATTCATGAAAATATAGTGGGAATTGATGCGGCTATTTTTATGCATCCACTGACATGGAAAGCCAGCGGACATATTGATAATTTCAGCGACCCGATGATTGACAACAAAGACAGCAATAAGCGTTATCGCGTGGATCATTTAATAGAAAGCCATGCAGAAAAACTTGCACTCGAAGGAAAAAAAGAAGAAGAATTTGCGTTGCTGAAAAGTATGGATGAGCTTTTGTCCAAAGATGATTTTGAGGGGATAAGGAATTTAATTTATGAAAACAAGATAAAGTGTGCTGTTAGCGAAACTTGCAACTGGACCGATATTCGCCAGTTCAATTTAATGTTTGACACACAGCTAGGAAGTGTGGCAGGCGAAGCGGATAAGATTTATCTGCGACCTGAAACCGCCCAGGGAATTTTTGTAAATTTTCTGAACGTGCAAAAAACCGGGAGAATGAAAATACCTTTCGGCATCGCACAAACAGGAAAGGCGTTTAGAAATGAAATTGTTGCCCGCCAGTTTATTTTCCGCATGAGAGAATTTGAGCAAATGGAAATGCAGTTTTTTGTGCGCCCCGGCACAGAGATGGAATGGTACACTTACTGGAAGGCGGAAAGATTAAAATGGCACGAAAGTCTCGGTATTCCTGCGGAGAAATTGCGTTATCATGACCATGTGAAACTCGCGCATTATGCCAATGCCGCAGTGGATATTGAATTTGAATTTCCCTTTGGATTTAAAGAATTGGAAGGCATTCATTCCCGCACCGATTTTGATTTGAAACAGCACCAGGCGCTGAGCAAAAAGAAATTACAATATTTTGATAACGAACTCAAAGAAGATGGCAAACCTTATGGAAATTATATTCCGTACGTTGTAGAAACTTCCGTTGGCTTAGATCGTCTATTCCTTACCGTTATAAGTACAGCTTATGCGGAAGAAAAATGGAATAAAGAAGATGGAACAGAAGACAGCCGCGTTGTATTAAGAATTCCTGCAAAAATTGCTCCTTATAAATTAGCCATACTTCCCCTGGTGAAAAAGGATGGCCTTCCGGAAATTGCCAAAAAATTATCCGCAGAATGTAAACAAAGCTTCCATACTTTTTATGAGGAAAAGGACAGTATTGGCAAGCGTTACAGAAGAATGGATGCAATTGGAACTCCATTTTGCGTAACGATAGATCATCAGACGAAAGAAGATAATACGGTTACTATCCGTTATAGAGATACGATGTTACAGGAAAGAATTGCGCTGGTAGATGTATGCAAATTGGTGAATGAGAAAATCAGTTAGCCAGGCATTTTTTTTTAGAATGGTTTAGATTGTTTAGAATAGTTTAGATTGTTTAGATGGTTTTTTATGGTAAAAAATGAAAGACTCAAAAATAATAACGCTGATAGAGAAGTTTAATTCTCTCCAATTATCAAAAAATATTGATTTTGATAAATTCAATCAGTATACCATTACACATCATTCTACCACCATAGAAGGAAGTACTTTAACTGAAACTGAAACCAGGCTTTTATTAGATGAAGGTATTACTCCAAAAGGAAAACCTTTAACCCATAGCCTCATGGTAAAAGACCATTTTAATGCACTTCAGTTTATAATTCAATCAGCGAAGGAGAACAAAGAAATCACACCGGAATTTATCCGGGAAATAAATGCTGCTCTGATGAAGCAAACCGGCACTGTTTATCAAACGGTATTTGGTGAATTAGATAGCTCAAAAGGTGTTTTCAGAAAAGGAAATGTGAGTGCGGGTAGTTCCTATTTTGTAAATTACGATAAGGTGGAGTTGTTGGTAGCGAAGCTTTGCAAAGAGTTAGAGAAAAAATTTCACAATAAAACTAACATACGGGAAAACATAAATTGCAGTTTTGATGCGCATTTCGATTTAGTAAGTATTCATCCTTTTTATGATGGTAATGGAAGGACAAGCCGTTTACTAATGAACTATTTGCAATTAATTTTTAAGTTGCCAATGAGTATTGTTTTTAAGGAAGATAAAGCAGAATATTTTGATGCATTAATTCAAACCAGAAAAGAAAAAGAGATTCGCATTTTCCGGGAATTTATGTACTCCCAATATGAAAAATATTTGTCCCAGGAAATTGCCAAAGCAGAAGAATTGAACAAAACTCTAAAAGATAAAGGAAGTAATTACTCGTTCGTTTTTTAATTTTTTTGAAATAAAAAATTAACTTCTTTTTTCCCTTATGAATCCGAATAAATTCATTAGAAATACACCAATTCCTACACCACATACCAATAGCGTAACCACGTGAATGGCTCTTATGCATTCACTTCCAGCCAATGATGTAAAATTGAAAAAGGAAATAGCGATCACAAAAAATGAAATGGCCATGGCGCGGGTGTACTTACTTCTCATAAAAAATGGGTTTTAATTCTTTTATCATAAATCTAAAATCGAAATTCAATCTCAAATCAACGTCTATCCATATAATTCCAAATGAACAGCTTTCTTATCGTATCCCAATTCCGCAATTTTTTTCCGGGCATCGTCAATCATAAATTTCCAGCCACATAAATAAAAGGAGGCTGGCTTCACATCTTCTAAATTTTCGCAGGCTTCATTATTCTTTTTGCAAATTTCTTCATAGAGGCTGTGTACATAACCTGTGGCGCCGTTCCAGCCTTCGCGACTAAGCGTAGGTAAAAAAGAGAAATGGTCCAGTTTCTTTTCAAGAGATTTCATTTCATCAAAATACAATAAATCTTTTTGTGTGCGGCAACCATAAATAAGGTATAAATTTTTATGTGGGATGTTGTTTAAAAACATATAATTCAACATGCTTCGGAATGGGGCAATGCCTGTGCCTGTGCAAATAAAAAACAAATCTTTCTCAATATTTTCCGGTAAAGTAAAAACACCCTGTGGCCCACGAAATGTAAGCTCAGAGCCAACTTCAACCTCGTTAAACAAATAGGTTGATCCTGCGCCGCCCTCCAGGATTACAATCAATAATTCATACACATTCGAACCATCAGGCCAACTGGCAATGGAGTAACTGCGCCATCGTTTATTGGGTTGTTCATGAATCGGAAGGTCCAGCGTAACAAATTGCCCGGCTTTGAAATTAAAAGATTCCAGCTCATTCACTTTAATAAAATAACGTTTGGTATTATAGGTTTCATCTTCTATGCGGATGACGGTACCAATGCGCCAGGGTTCTAAAGCCATGCGAATAATTTTAAGTAAAATACAAATGATATTTGGAATTGAAAATTAAATATGCAAAGAGATGTTATAAAAATTTTGTTCAGCAAACTGTTCTCCAAATAAAAAAATCAAATATTACCTTTGCGCCTTTCAGAAATGGATTTGAATGAACCTTGATGTGTTGAAGAATAGTTATGCAAATGATCCCCGCATTTTTTCAATTGCGGACAGGATTCTATTGTCTAAGCCGCAGCACATCCACCTTTCAGGCCTGCACGGCAGCGCCTCACAATTTATTTTTTCGGCAGTTTTTAATCATTCCATCACCACACAACTCAATCATCTTATTATTTTAAGAGACGCGGAGGAAGCCGCTTATTTTCACAATACGATTGAGAACATCACCGGCGCATTGGATATTTTTTATTTTCCCTCTTCTTTTAAAACCAAGAAAGATTTTCATCACCTGAATGCCAGCCATGTAATGTTGCGCACAGAAGCGCTTACCAAAATTAGCGTTGGTGGCAACAAGAAAGTAGTAGTTACTTATCCGGAAGCTCTTTTTGAAAAAGTAGTTTTATCAAAAACGCTTGCGCAAAATATTATCTGTTTTAAAAAAGGAGAAACGATCAAGGTGGATGAATTGCTTGCGCGGTTTGTGGATTATGGTTTCAGCCGAAGCGATTTTGTTTACGAACCCGGTCAGTTTGCTATGCGCGGAGGTATTCTCGATATTTATTCTTACGGTAATGAAAAGCCCTATCGCATAGAATTGTTCGGCAATGAAATAGACAGCATCCGTTTGTTTGATCCTGAAACTCAATTGAGCGAGCGCAAGCTTTCCGAAATAAATATTATCCCGAATGTAAAAACACAATTTTCAGATGAAGAAAGAGTTTCTTTACTCAATTCTTTGGCCGATAATACAACCGTGTGGTGTGAAGACTGGGAATTTATAAAACAAAAGATTGAGCAGGAGATTGAAGACGTTGAGGAAGCAATTGCCGGGCAAGCGGCAGGTACTGAAGTAGCAAGAACAAGCAGGCAGGAAGAAGAAGATGAATTGAATGAAAAGAAAAATGTTTCATTAAGTGATTTTGTGAGCGCTTCTGTTTTGGAAGAACAGATCAAAGAACACCACATAATTGAGTTTGGCAACAAAACTTATTTCGCAAAAGAAAATAAAATTCAATTTTCAATTATGCAACAACCCGCCTTCAACAGGCAGTTCAAATTGCTGATTGAAAATTTAAAAAGTTTTGAATCAAAAAAATATAACCTTTTTATTTTCGCTGAAAATCCCAAACAGTTAGAAAGGCTGCATTCCATTTTCAGCGACCAGGGCGAAGAAATCAATTTTGTTCCCATTCCGGTTTCCATTCATGAAGGATTTATTGATAATGATTTAAAAATCGTTTGCTATACTGATCACGAAATTTTTCAGAGGTATCACAAATACAGGGTGAAGCAGGCTTTCAGCAAAAACAAAGCGCTCACTTTAAAGATGCTTCGCGAATTGCAACCGGGCGATTATGTAACGCATATAGATCATGGGGTTGGTGTATATAGTGGTTTGGAAAAAATCCGGACAAACGGGGTTATGCAGGAAGCGGTAAGGATTGTTTATAAAGACAAAGACTTATTGTATGTAAATATTTCTTCGTTGCATAAAATAAGTAAGTACAGTGGCAAGGAAGGAACGGTTCCTAAAATGAATAAACTGGGAAGCGATGTTTGGAATAAATTAAAAGATAAAACCAAGAAGCAGGTAAAAGATATTGCTACTGATCTTATCAAATTATACGCTCAGAGAAAAAGCCAGAAAGGCTTTGCACACGCGCCGGATAATTACATGCAAACTGAATTGGAGGCATCCTTTATTTATGAAGATACTCCCGATCAATACAAAGCGGTAGTGGATGTAAAGCATGATATGGAAAAAGAATCTCCCATGGACAGGCTTATTTGTGGCGATGTAGGTTTTGGTAAAACAGAAGTAGCCATAAGAGCCGCTTTCAAAACGTGTCTGGATGGCAAACAGGCTGCAGTACTGGTTCCTACCACTATTCTTGCTTATCAGCATTATAAAACTTTCAGTGAAAGATTAAGTGATTTTCCGATAACCGTTGATTACATTAATCGTTTTAAAACATCGAAACAAAAGAAAGAAACATTACAGAAATTACACGAAGGTAAAATTGACATTATCATTGGAACTCATTCTCTGCTGGGAAAAGATGTAAAATTTAAAGACCTCGGTTTAATGGTAATTGATGAAGAACAAAAGTTCGGAGTATCAGCAAAAGAAAAATTAAAACAACTACGAACAACGGTTGATTCACTCACACTAACGGCCACGCCTATCCCAAGAACTTTACAATTTAGTTTGATGGGCGCCAGGGATTTGAGTATCATCAATACGCCTCCTCCAAACAGGCAACCCATACAAACTGAAGTGCATGTATTTGACGAGGATTTTATAAGAGAAGCCATTTATTATGAAGTGGAAAGAGGCGGCCAGGTTTTCTTTATTCAGAACCGGGTAAAAGGCTTGCAGGAAATGAAAACCCTTATTCAGGGCTTATGTCCGGATTTAAGCATAGCCTATGCTCACGGGCAATTGGAAGGTGCTTTGCTGGAAGAAACCATAATGGATTTTATTGATCATAAACATGATGTGCTCATTTGCACCAATATCATTGAAAGCGGTGTGGATATTCCCAATGTAAATACGATCATCGTAAACAATGCGCACCATTTTGGGTTAAGCGATTTGCACCAGCTCCGCGGAAGAGTAGGAAGAAGCAATAAGAAAGCATTTTGTTATTTGATGGCTCCGCCAATGAGTACGCTGACGACGGACAGCCGTAAAAGACTAACGACTTTGGAACAATACAGTGACCTTGGAAGCGGCTTCCAGATTGCGATGCGTGATTTGGATATTCGCGGAGCAGGTAACATGTTGGGTGGTGAGCAAAGTGGTTTTATAGCGGAGATTGGTTTTGAAATGTACCAGAAAATATTGGATGAAGCCATTCGGGAATTGAAGAGAAAAGAATTTAAAGAATTGTTTAAAGAAGAGATACAAAAACAGGATGATTATGTTTCCGATTGTTCAATTGATACCGATTTAGAAATTTTAATTCCGGATGAATATGTGGAAAGTATTACTGAAAGATTAAGCCTTTATTCGCGTTTAGACAATTGTGAAAACGAAAAAGAACTGGAAGAATTACACAAAGAAATGATAGATCGCTTTGGAGCAATTCCTCCACCGGTTGAAGATTTATTTACTACGGTTCGTTGCCGCAAGATAGCTGTGGAGTTAGGTTTTGAAAAGATGATACTGAAGCATGAAAATCTGAAATGCTTTTTTGTAAGCAATCCAGAATCACCCTATTTCAGCAGCCACACTTTTGAAAGAATTTTAGATTTTATTCAAACCAAAACCAATAAAGCAAAATTGAAACAGGTTGGACGGAATGGGATTTTAATCGTTCGTGAAATTGCGGATATGAAAGAGTTGTATGGATTTTTAAAACAGATGGAGAGGAATATGGTACTTGAAGAGGCCGTTTAAATTATTCATTTTGATAAACATTACCGTTATTATATCGCAATATTATTCTCTTTCAACACCTTCTCTATCCGTTCATTCAACGTTTCAAATTGGGTGTATCCCTGTGCGACCATATAAAATTTAATATCGCTTAGTTGAATAAAAACCGCAGGAAAGCCGGAAACCTTTAATTGTTTGCACAAAGCAAATTCATAATGCGCCTGCTCTTTATATTCCTCATCATTTAATTTTTCATAAAATGTTTCTGCCGGAATATTGTATTTATAGAGCAACAAACGATAGGCTTCATCATCAGTAAGATCGCGCCCTTCAAAGTGAAGCGCGTATTGCAAATCGGCGGCAAAACTTACCTGCTGATCGGGATAAAAATCTTTGAAAACACATAAGGCAATCGCAGGTTTCTCTGAATTAGGAAACCAATCACTTTGATCAGAGTGTTTGATATGCCAGAGGTAATCTTCACCAAATTTTGCGTTGGTCAGTTCTTCCACTCTTTTATATTCCTGGTCAATATATTTTGCTGTAGCACTTATGGGCACTGGTTCTTCGGGCAATATCATTCCGCCAGAAAGCACCTCAAACTCCAATTTGTTTTTATATTCTGAATTAATTTTTTTGATTACTTCACTGAATCCGTAGCACCAGCCGCAGTATGCATCGTAACAATAGATGAGGGTTTTCATAGTTTTTTCTTAACCTTTATTTCAATTTAATCTGTTCAAGGAATTCTAATTGATCTGATAATTCATCGTGAATTATCTTCCACATTGTTTCATGATTGATGCCAAAGTAATCATGAATTAGAATATTCCTGAAATCACTGATCTTTCTCCATTCAATAAGAGGGTTTCCCAACTGAATATCAACAGAAACAGACTTACAGGCTTCTCCTAAAATTTCAAAATTTCTGATGACCGCATCAACCGTTTTGGTGTCGTTTATGAAAAGGTCATAGTTCATCCCATGTGTGTAATCAATTATTTTACGACAAGAATCTATCATATCTGATATCAGCAAGTCGTCATCTCTTTTAGGCATAAATTAAATCGTGTTTGATACGCTCAAAATATTTTGGTTTAATTCCGCCCTTTGATACAACCTGTACTTTCTTCTCTTTAAAAACATCTTCTAATTCATAAACCATGTCAAAATATTTCAATCCCATCGGATTTTTAAAATCCACCATTATATCAATATCACTCAAGTCCGTTTCTTCATTCCTGCTGTATGAGCCGAATAAAGCCAATTCAGTTAAGCCATATTTTTTTGAAAGAATTGGTTTCACCTTCTTAAGTTGTTGTATGATTAATTGCTTATCCATAAGGTAAATTTAAGATTATTAAATGATCAATGCGCCTCCAGCCAATTCTCTCCTACGCCAATCTCCGCTTCCACTGGCACGTCATTAGGAAGCTTCATTGCATTTTTCATACATTCTATGATGATGGGTTTTATGATTTCTATTTCCGGTTTATACGCGTCAAAAACCAATTCATCATGAACCTGCAAAATCATTTTCGATTTGAAATTATATTTTTGAAATTCTTTGTGCACGTTTATCATCGCCAGTTTTATCATATCCGCAGCGGTACCTTGTATAGGTGAATTGATCGCATTTCTTTCGGCATAGCCACGCACCGTAAAGTTGGAAGAGTTGATATCTTTCAGCCAGCGCTTGCGCCCCATTAGCGTTTCTACATAACCGTTAGTCTTACATAACCGGATCATGTTATCCATGTATTTCTGAATGCCGGAAAATTCTTTTTTATATTGATCAATAATTTCTTTAGCCTCTGTTCTGCTTACGCCAATATTTTCTGCAAGCCCAAATGCGCCTTGTCCATAAATGATTCCGAAGTTGACACTTTTCGCTTTATAACGCATTTCTTTAGTTACATCCTCTTCTGAAACATTAAATACTCTTGAGGCAGTAGCCGTATGAATATCCTTTCCATGCCTGAACGCTTCACTCATTGCTTCATCGCCGCTTATAGCCGCCACAATGCGTAATTCTATTTGTGAATAATCTGCCGAAATAATTAAATGATCGCTGTTTCTGGGTACAAACGCTTTTCGTATTTCACGCCCTCTCGCTGTTCTTACCGGAATGTTTTGCAGGTTAGGATTGTTACTACTCAGCCTTCCCGTAACGGCGATCGCCTGGCCATAATTGGTATGAACGCGTCCTGTCCTCCTGTTGATTAATTGTGGTAAGGCATCTACGTAAGTTGACTTTAATTTAGTAAGCTCCCGAAAATTTAGGATGTGCTCAACAATTGGATTTTCTTTCGCCAGTTTTAAAAGAACGTCTTCGCCGGTAGCATGTTGGCCACCTTTTGTTTTTTTTGTTTTGATTCCAATCTGCATTTTTTCAAACAATACTTCTCCCAATTGTTTTGGTGATGCCAGGTTGAATTTTATTCCCGCCATTTCATACACAGTAGCTTCACATTTTGCAGCTTCTGTTTCCAATTCTTTTGAATACAAATTCAGAAAATCGGTATCCACGTTTACTCCTTCAAACTCCATATCCGTCAACACTTTCAGCAAAGGAGATTCGACTTCTTCAAAAACTTTTTCTACTTTTTTCTCTTTTAAAAAAGGTGAAAAAATATGCTTTAGCTGAAGGGTGATATCTGCGTCTTCCACTGCATATTCTTTTGCGTTTTCTACTTCCACACCACGCATGTTTCCCTGTTCCTTTCCTTTTTTCCCAATCAATTCGGTTATCGATATTGGGACATAGTCTAAGTATTGAGCGCTTAGCAAATCCATATTTCTTCGGCCTTCACTTTCTATTACATAGTGCGCCAGCATGGTATCAAAAAGCTTTCCTTTCAATTCCATTCCATACCATTTCAAAACAAGCATATCGTATTTAATATTTTGCCCGATCCATATTTTTGTTTCATCATTAAATAGGGGAATAAAATACTGTAAGATATTTCTTGTGGCTGCTTCATCGTCCGGACAAGGAACATAATAACCTTCACCCGCTTTGTAAGAAAAACTCAATCCCACCAAATCCGCTTCATTCGCGTCAATTGAAGTGGTTTCCGTATCAAAAGAAATTTCTTTTTGTGCCAATAATTCTTTTACTAAATTTTCAATGGCAACATCGCCTTCTACCAGGTGATAATGATGTGGTGTGTTATGAATATTTTTATCCGCAGCCAATCCGGTTTTTTCTTTAACCGCCTTTTCTTCCTGTGGTTTTGGAATCGGAATTTCCATCGCGTTTCCAAACAGATCAGTTTGCACTACGGTCTTCTCTATCACAAACACATTGTATTCATCGCCCAGAATTCTTTTGCCTAAAGTTTTAAATTCCAGCTCGGTAAAAATGTCTTTCAGCGCTTCTGTATTGTATGCTTTTATCCTGAAGTCTTCTTCATGAAACTGGCAGGGAACTTCAGTAATTATTGTGGCTAATTTTTTACTTAAAATGGCCATTTCTTTTCCGGCTCTTACTTTTTCTCCCAATGCGCCTTTAATATTTTCGGCATCCGCCAACACATTCTCAAGCGTTCCATATTGGGCTAATAGTTTTGCCGCCGTTTTTTCGCCAACACCCGCAATCCCCGGAATGTTATCAGCGGAATCGCCCATCAATCCGAGGATATCAATTACCTGTGTTTTATTTTTTATTCCCCATTTTTCACATACTTCCTTTTCTCCCATTATTTCCACTTTCCCACCCTGGTAACCGGGTTTGTAAATCTTAATATTTTCAGTAACCAATTGGCCAAAATCTTTATCGGGCGTTACCATAAAAACCTGGTATCCTTCTTTTTCGGCCTGCTGTGCCAGCGCGCCAATGATGTCATCCGCCTCGTAGCCGTCGCACTCGACGACAGGTAAATTAAATGCTTCGATTATCTTTTTTATATCGGGGATGGAGATTAATAAATCTTCCGGCGCCTCCTGCCTTTGGGCTTTATAGGCGGCAAAATCGGTATGCCTTTCGGTAGGCGCATAAGTATCAAAAGCCACCGCAAGATGGGTGGGATTTTCTTTTTTTATAAGATCAACAAGAGTGGTGGTAAAGCCATATTGAGCGTTTGTATTTTTCCCTTTTGAAGTAATAATCGGGCTGCGAATCATTGAATAATAAGCACGATAAATGAGCGCCATCGCATCAAGCAGAAACAATTTTTTTTCCATCCGGTAAATTTACTAAATAGTAAGTAGGGATAAAAAATTTGAAATTTTTATGGGGAAGATTTTTGGTTTTTGCCAGGGAATGTCATGCTGCTGGTAAATTAATTTGAGGAAAATTACCTTACAGGAACAGATGCTCTATAATATTGCAGACTTCCAAAGTCCCCTTTAGGACATTAGAGGTTTAAAATCTCGACTCAATGTAATAAGGCAACATCGCCCGCCACGTGGGCCAATCATGCTTCATATCACTTCCCCAAATGTCAAGTTCGTAAGTAATTCCTTTGTTGTACAACACTCCGGCAAATGCACGGGAAGCTTCTGGGTCTTCATAATCTCCTTCGCCAGACAGAATGTGGATGTGGTGGCTTTTTCGGATATTATCAAGATACCATGGGTCAGTAAGATTGGGTACGTAATTCATTGGTGAATTAAAATATACCTGGTCATCATTAAATCCTTTTGTGTATTCATGCAAATCATAAACGCCGCTCATGGCAATTACTCCGTTAATAATATCAGGCCTTTTTAAAAATAAATTCATGCTGTGCAGGGCGCCAAAACTGGCGCCACAAGTGATAATGGGCGTTTCCTGTGAAGTGCTGTTTTTTATGAAAGGAATTACTTCATTGAAAACATATTGGTTGAATTGATTGTGCCGGATGGCTTTGTGCTCTCCTTTCATATTATCATTGAGCCAGCTTTCATTATTAATGCTATTGATGGAAAATACTTTTACTTTTCCTGCATCAATATAAGGCGTCATGCTATCAATCAATTGAAAGCGCTCATACTCCAAATAATCCGCAGCGGCTGTTGGAATCAGCAAAAGCGCAAATCCAAAATCACCATAAGTAGCGATGGGCATTTCTTTATTTAGCGATGGACTGTACCATGAAGTGAGTTCTCTTTTCATTAAATATTTTTATTCAACACAAAATAATGTATTCACAGGAAAGAATTTAACTCCACAAATTAGTTACCATTTGCCTGAATAAGTACCGATGCATTGGTGATAATTAAGCTTATTTTTTGAAATGAATTTTCACAGGCAACCTTTTAAAAAAAGTTAGCGTTATATTATTCACTCCTCCGAATACATAAGATCTATTTCCCTTGCTGACAAGTAATGCTTACGAGAGAAAAATTTTTTTTCACTCATAAATTAATTTGATATGCAAAAGATCATTAAAAAAACTACTTGTAGCATCAGCTACCTTTTCTTAATTTCTATGCTCCTGTTCAATACAGGATGCCAAAAGGATCTGCAAAATATGAATGCAGAGAAGCAATTGTCCAATGGGCTTTCAGCCAACAAAAGTAAAGTTCCCCAATTATTAAAGGATTTTACGCAGGTAAATCTTGTTGGCAATAATGATGAATACAATCCAGCCAGAGTAGATCCTCTTCTCGTGAATGGCTGGGGGTTAGCATTCTCGCCAACGGGTATTGCATGGATTTCTGCGCAGGGAACCGGCGTAAGTACGGTATATAACGGTGAAGGCTCACAAGTACTTCCGGCAGTCTCCATTCCATCGCCAGGTGGTGCAACCGGTGGCAATCCTACCGGCGTAGTATTTAATGGTAGTACTGATTTCAAGCTTCCTAACGGCAATCCGGCAAGATTTATTTTTGATGGTGTAGATGGAGTGATTTCCGGATGGAATGGTGGCCCGGCAGCTATAAAAGTGATTGACAATTCCTCTACTTCCGCTTATACAGGGCTTGCGATTGCAAACGATGGAGGCAACAATTTTTTATATGCGGCAAATTTCAGAGCGGGTAAAATTGATGTGTTTGATAAAGATTGGGCTGAAGTAAATACCAAACCATTTATGGATCCTAACCTGCCTGCGGGATATGCGCCTTTTAATATTCAAGCCGTGGGTCAGCAACTATATGTCATGTATGCAAAAGTGGATCCTGCTGAAGGAGAGGAAGAAAAAGGCCCCGGGCTTGGATACGTAGATATTTATAATACCGATGGTTCCTTTGTAAAACGTTTTGTTTCTAACGGACAGCTAAACGCGCCGTGGGGTATTGCATGGGCGCCTGCAGGATTCTTTGGCACAGATGAAAATGCACAGCCCGCCATACTTATAGGGAATTTTGGTGATGGCCATATCAATGCATATAGCCCGAATGGAAACTTCCTGGGACAGCTTAGGGCACATGGCAATCCCATTGTAATTGAAGGATTATGGGCCATTTCATTTCCTCCTGCCACTGCTACTTCTATAAATCCTAATCGTCTCTATTTTGCTGCAGGTCCTGATGATGAAGAGGATGGCTTATTTGGATATATAGTCAAATAAGAAAAATCATGTCATAAAAATTAAGCTCACATAAAAGAGGCGATCCAATAAACATGGATGGCCTCTTTTTTATTAATTAATAGTGATTCATTCATCTCATCAATTTTATTTACTTTGAAACTATTTTATAAATAAAATTTATGGACAAACCTTCTTCTTATTGCGAAGCCGTACTACTAATGGACGAAACCAATTTGCACCGTATTTACCATGATCATTTTTATGGCTTCCCGATTGACAATGATGATGAGCTTTTTGAAAGATTAATCCTGGAAATAAACCAGGCCGGCCTTAGCTGGACAACCATTCTGAACAAGCAACAGAATTTTAAAAAAGCTTATAAAGATTTTAGCATAAAAAAAGTAGCTGCCTTCAAAGAAAAGGATTTCGAAAGATTGATGAATGATGCCGGAATTATTCGCAATCGTTTAAAAATAAATGCGGCGATTGAAAATGCCAAGACAATTCTAACCATTCAAAAACAATTCGGTTCATTTAAAAAATGGCTCGACCATCATCATCCAAAAACAAAAGAAGAGTGGGTGAAGATTTTTAAAACCACCTTCCGTTTTACCGGCGGTGAAATCGTAAATGAGTTTTTAATGAGCACCGGATATTTGCCAGGTGCCCATGAAGAAAGTTGCGCGGTTTATAAAAAAATGCTAAACGCAGGGCCAGCGTTTTTGAAGAAATGAGTTTGTACAGTAAACCACAGCCCTGCATTTTCACTTTTTTTTATTTAAAAAAAGTTCCCATTTGCCATGCAGCAAAAAATAACTTTTTGAAGTAATTGTATGAAAACCATGAGAAAAATATTTTTATTAACAGCTGCCTTGTTTATTTCTTTTATTCTTAAGTCACAATCTGTTTCTATTTCTACCGGCATAGCGCCGGATGCAAATAACCCAGGGAATACTTTTTGGTTTGTTCCGGTGGAATTGCAGTGGCATCCTTTCATTGATGAAAAGTTTTCCTTTGTAATGGATTATGATTTTGGGTTATCGAAAAAGAGTACCGGCGAAGCTTATACAACAAATTCTTCACTTCCCGGTCACGTTCAATTAAACGAAAGGCTGGGAACGAACTTGCTAACGTTTGGTGTCTCTTTAAATATCAAATTATTTCAAGCGAAAAATAAGAATCTTGCGGAACTATCTTTAATGCCATTGGGCTGTAGCTTTCAGCGATTCAAGGCATCCTTTAAAAATTTTGATCAGAAAAACTATGAAATTCTTAACCAGGATGTGAACAGAAATTCAAATGGATTGATAATGGCCTTTGGACTCAGATACCGTTTTGACAAAAACAAAATCATTTCAATTAACCTTCAAACGCCGTTGCTTAAAAGCAGGAAACACGATTTTAATTATCAATACGCTGCGCCCGCAAGATTTATGTTTGGATATCAATTAAAATACAAAATGAATAAATGAAACACCTAAAATATATTACAGTCATTTCTACAATAATACTATTCCTTACCGGCTGTATAAAACAACAATTTTATCCAGATCCGGATGACCCTGGATTAAGCCGCTTTACTTCTAAACAATACCAAACCGGTACTTGCTACATCAATGAAGAACCTTACATTAATTATTGGCCAAAGGGCGTAATAGGTTTTAGTTCGTTGCCATTTCCTACAATAACAAAAGTCCTGTCTGGCAGTACAGCCGATAGCCTTGATTTTTCATGGCCTATTGGAATAAATGAAGGAAACAAATTTATAAATGGCAAGTATTCCCAAATATCCTTACGGCTTCCCGTATCCCAAACTTTTTCCAGGCGTGATCTGGCTTCATGGAATGACAAAAGGTTCGGGGCAAATGTGGCTACATTATACATGGATCACCATCTAAAAGGAACAGCTAATATCTACTTCGTAAAAATTTCACCAGGTACAACAGAAAATGATGCATGGCTTATGACAGGATTATTTGATGGTAATATTGGCGATAGCATCATCATTAAGAAAGGTCGCTTCGATTATTATGTAGAATTGGAAGGTCTTTAAATACCTGCTAACTGAATAGGATTTTTATGGCAAGTTAATTCGGTTAATTTCACAGCGATATACTTTGGCGTTGCGCACTTTTACTTTTGACCTCATAAAGATGCGAGACAAAACTATTATCCATTTATCATAGAATTTCTTTACTTCGGCGACAATATAAAGTAGTCAAGCCCAAATCGGTGAATAAAATAAAAAAGGAACATCAAAAAGCATTTAACCGGTATTGAATATAATCTGTATCTCTCTTTCAGAACATTAAATTTTATTCTTTTTCTTTAATTTTATACTTAATTTCATCATTATGGAAACTGTAATTAAGTTGCATCCTTCTGAACTGGATTTAAGTTTACTCGACAAAATCAAAACGTTCATTGGGAAAAACAAGAATGTAGATGTAATCATTTCTTTACGGGAATTTGATCCGGAATACGCTGAAACACTTAATCATTCTATTGACCAAACAGAAGAAAAAGTCATTTC
>DATCWN010000373.1:0-3844 GCA_036566285.1 Hanamia sp. | reverse complement strand
GGCATGGAAAGACAATCGCATATTCATCAGGTTTGAAGGTGTGAGTTCAGTTGCCAATATCTATTTGAATGACGAGTGGGTAGGCGAACATAAAGGTGCTTACAGCGCGTTTAGTTTTGAATTAACACATTTCCTGAAGCTGGGCGAACCCAACACCATTGTGGTAAAGGCTAACAACGAATCAAGGGAAGATGTTATTCCAATTAATCACAATCTTTTTGGTGTTTATGGTGGAATGTACCGCGGTGTATCATTGATCGTTACAAATAAAGTAAGCTTTTCAACTACTGATTATGCATCGTCCGGTGTATATATACGGCAACAAAATGTTTCGCCATCTTCAGCAGATATTACCGTTACGGCGAAGTTGGAAAATAAATGGCAGAAGGCTAAAAATGTTATACTTGAATCTGTTGTGTACGATGCAAAAGGTGCATTGATAAAAACAACCGTTACTCCCATTAAAGTATTGCCGCAAGGGCTTCAGCTTTTCAAACAAGCTTTTACCTTAAAAAAGCCTCATTTATGGAATGGACTTGAAGACCCTTATCTCTACAAAGTAGTCACCTCTATAAAAGAAAACGGAGCGGTAATAGATAAGGTGATCCTTCCCTTAGGCATTAGAAAGTTTGAGATTGTTGATGGTAAAGGCTTTTACCTGAATGGTAAGCCTTATCGTTTACATGGTGTTAACCGTCACCAGGATTGGTGGGGAATTGGCAATGCCCTCAGCGATCAGCAACATGAAGAGGATCTGCAGATCATGAAGGAGATGGGCGTAAATAGCATCCGCACTGCTCACTACCAGCACTCCGAATATTTTTATTCCAAGGCTGATAGCATGGGCTTTGTGATGTGGGCCGAAATCCCGTATGTACATGCGGTTGCAGGTAAAGAGGCAGAAAACGCAAAGCAACAAATGGTCGAACTGATCAGGCAGAATTATCATCATCCTTCCATTTATGTGTGGGGATTGCATAATGAAATTAAAGCCATAACTCCCGACGATTATGGAAGCGTGTTAACCGCGGCATTACATGACCTTGCTAAAACAGAAGATCCTGACAGGTACACCGTTAGTGTAAATGGCAGTGGTGAAATGGAAAAGGCCGAAAATAATTTTGCCGATATACAAGGCATCAACCGGTACTTTGGTTGGTACGAAAAAACCTCGTATGAGCTGGAGAGTTGGGTGAAAGACCTTGAACAGAGGTTTCCTAACCACAAGGTAACCTTATCGGAATATGGATGTGAAGGCAACGTAGACCAGCAGGACGAAAATCCGCCGGCCCAGGTGCACCCAACGCAAGGCCAGCATTACCCCGAACAACTAACAACAAGGTTGCATGAAATACAATGGGGCATTATTGAAAAGCATCCTTATCTCTATTCTTCCTATATCTGGTGTATGTTCGATTTCGCCATTCCGGCCTGGGACAGGGGTGGAGTGCCCGCACGTAACCAGAAAGGAATGGTAACGTTCGACAGAAAAATAAAGAAGGATGTTTTTTATTGGTATAAAGCAAACTGGAGTAAAGAGGCGGTGGTATATATCTCCGACAGAAGATTGGTCAACAGGAAGAATGCCAATACCAACATTACTGTGTATTCTAACCGGGGCACACCATCGCTTTCGATCAATAGCGTACAAGCAGGCGCACCAAAGCAAGGAGCCACTTCAGTGCATTTTATTTTTGAGAATGTACAGTTGCAAAAAGGTAAGAACAATATAAGGTTGAGTGCAGGCAACAATATCACCGATGAAGTAGAGTGGAATTTGCAATAAGGTGTCCTTTTAAAGCGGATGATTTGAAAGATAAAAGCGGTAGGTATAATATAAAAGCATCGCTGCCATCACAACAAAAGATAAATAACGGACTAAAGCCGGCTACATAAAAACAAATAATGGTAAATAAATAATGATTATGAAAACACTCCTTAAATGTATCGTTGCACTGCAGGTAATAGCCCTTTGTGTTGTAGGCTGCAGTCCACAGGCTCTCACGTCTAAAACAACACTTGACGCCTCACCCGAATCAAAGCATGGATGGAAGCTGGGGGCACAGGCTTATACCTTCAAGCTTTATACATTTTTTGAAGTGCTCGATAAGTTAGATAGCTGTGGGTTGAAGTATGTGGAAGCATCTCCTGGCAGGCAAATAGGCGGTGGAATGGAAGGTAAGATGGATTATCACATGGACACTACGAAACAGCAACGTATACAAGCACAATTAAAAGCGAAAGGAATACAATGGATATCGTATGGTGTAGTGGTGCCAAAAACAAAAGAAGATTGGCTGTTGCTTTTTGAGTTTTCAAAAAAGATGGGCATAGAAAACATTGTAACAGAACCCACACGCGAAGACCTGCCTTTAATATCTGAATTAGCTGACAAGTATAAAATAAATATAGCCATACACAATCATCCGGAACCATCGCCTTACTGGCATCCGGATACTTTGTTAAACGCTGTAAGAGGCTACAGTAAAAGGATTGGCGCATGTGCTGATCTGGGCCATTGGGTTCGCTCAGGCTTAGATCCGCTTGAATGTATAAAGAAACTAGAGGGCCGTGTGATTGAGCTGCATGTAAAAGACCTGAACGAAAAGGGTAAAGATTCGCATGATGTGATTTGGGGTACTGGTATTTCAAACATCAAAGGCATTATGGAAGAATTGAAACGCCAGAAATTTAAAGGCGGTTTTTTTGCTGAGTATGAGCATAACTGGGAGCGGAATGTTGAAGATGTGGCGGAGTGTGTAAAATACTTTAGACAGGTATCCGAAAAACTATAGTTATGAAGAGATACCTACATATAGGCCTAGTATCCGTTGCAGTGGTTTTTGTGTCGGGCTTTGCTTTATTGAAGCAAAAGGGCAAGGTGTTACAGCCGGTGTTTGTAACTGAGCAAACCGCTTATGATACCGATGATCCTGCCATCTGGATCAATAAAACAAAACCGGAGCAAAGCCTTATAATTGGTACCGATAAGCATTCCAAAGGCGGGTTATATGTATTTGACCTTAAAGGCAAAATCGTGGGAGAAAGAATCCCTTTGCAAAGGCCCAACAATGTAGACGTTGCTTATGGTTTTAAGCTGAATGGAAAGCAGGTTGATATAGCAGTGGTAACAGAAAGGGAAACCAATATGATCAGGGTATTTTCGTTACCCGATATGCAACAACTGGATAATGGTGGCATCCCTGTTTTTTTGGGTGAAGATAAACGGGCTCCTATGGGCATTGCGCTGTATACAAGGCCTGCTGATAATGCCATTTTTCCCATAGTATCCAGAAAGACTGGCCCGCTTGAAAATTACTTGTGGCAATACCAGCTAAAGGCTGACGCTAATGGAAATGTGATTGGTGAAGTAGTAAGAAAATTTGGAGATTATAGCGGTAAAAAGGAGATAGAAAGTATTGCGGTAGATAATGAGTTGGGATATGTTTATTATTCGGATGAGGAACATGGGGTACATAAATATTATGCCGATCCCGTAAAAGGCAATACAGAGCTGGCACTGTTTGGAACAAGCGATTTTAAAGAGGATATCGAAGGTATTTCCATTTACAAAACATCGAATAATAAGGGATATATTCTTATTTCAAACCAGCAGACCAATCAGTTTCTGGTATATGCAAGGGAAGGGTCAAAAAATAATAGGAATGACCATAAGCTTATTAAAGCAATAGATTTTTCTCTTCAATCAAGCGACGGCTCCGAGGTTACAAATGTAAACCTTGGTCCAACATTTCCTAAAGGGATGTTTGTAGCGATGAGTGAGAAGAAAGTTTTTAAAATTTTTGATTGGCGCGATATAGAAAGAAGTATTCAATTAAAATAA
>DATCWN010000289.1:0-3831 GCA_036566285.1 Hanamia sp. | reverse complement strand
ACCTGTAATTATTTCTTAACAATTGGTAAATCAATCATCACAGATAGAATCAGCAGTGTTCAGAAAGATATTTTTTACCTTTACCATTTTAAAACACATACTATGTCCCCATTCAATTTATCTCTGCCCGTTGCCATTGGCTGCGACCATGCAGGCTTCGAATACAAAGAAGCCATCATGTCATTTCTTGATGGTAAAAATGTAACCTGTAAAGATTTTGGAACGTACTCAAGTGATTCAGTTGATTACCCGGATTTCGCACATCCTGTAGCCAATGAAGTGGAAAGTAATAAAGCGGCTTTCGGAATCTTAATCTGCGGAAGCGGCAACGGAGTGGGCATTACAGCCAACAAGCATCAGCAAATAAGAGCTGCCGTGTGCTGGGAAGAAGAGCTTGCAGAACTTGCACGCAAACACAATAACGCCAACATTATATGCATTCCTGCACGTTTTATTCCTGAAGAAGTGGTGGAAAAAATGATAGATATTTTTATGCATACCGATTTTGAAGGCGGCCGTCATGAAAGCCGAGTTAAGAAAATTTCCTGTACATGAAAATACATGAACGGTAAAAAAACTATTGCTTTCCCCTCATATATTTACCCGCATTACCCAACCCTTTATAAGGTGACTCATGATAAATGTATCATGATGGTCAACGCATTTGAGAAATTTTGAAACCCAAAAACTAAAAGATGAAAGTTTTTTTCTTCGCATTTATTTCTTTATTATTTTTTACATCGACTTCGTTTGCGCAAACAAACGCGACTATAAAATATGCTGAAACCATTACCCAACAAGATCTGAAAAAACATTTGACCATAGTGGCTTCTGCAGAAATGGAAGGAAGGGAAACCGGTACAGAAGGCCAGAGAAAAGCGGCGGCCTATATTGAAAGCCAATTTAAAGAAATCGGTTTACAATATCCTGAATCACTAAAAGGATACCAACAACATTATCCATTATTTAAAGATACTTTGATACCTAAATCTTTGAAAATAGGAAGCAACAAATTAGTGTATGGCAAAGATTATATTTTACTACCCGGCTCTTCTACAGAAGATGAATTTAAAGCAACTCAAATCGTCTTTGCCGGTTATGGAATCCAGGATAAAAGCTATGATGATTATGCGGGAAAAGAGGTAAAAGGAAAGATAGTTGTAATCATCAGTGGCGAACCAAGAGTGAACGGGAAATTCCTGGTGAGCGGTACAGAAAGGCCATCCCGGTGGGGATACAGTACTACCATGAAAGCCGCGGTGGCAAAGGAAAAAGGCGCGGTGGCTGTTTTACTGATCAATCCTGCATGGGATTCTATTTCTACCGCACTAGCAGAAAGTTCCAGAAGAACCAATGTATATTTTCCACATGCTGGTGAAAAAGAAAAACTAACAGTAGTTACGCTTATTCCTTCTCAACTAAAAAATATTTTTGGTGAAAATGAAGCCGGAAAGATTTTAGAAACTGCAAAATCAAGAGGACTTTTGAATGCAACGATTTTAAATAAAAACATCAAAACAAAACTAAACTATAAAAAGATAAGTATCCAATCCGGGGCAAGCAATGTGATTGGATATGTGGAAGGAACGGATAAAAAGGAGGAGTATGTTTTTCTTACCGCGCATTACGATCACCTGGGGAAAAGAGGCGAAGTAATTTATTATGGTGCAGATGATGACGGCAGCGGAACCGTGAGTGTGATTGAAATGGCGGAAGCATTTGCTAAAGCTAAAGCGGAAGGACATGGCCCACGGCGAAGCGTAGTATTTATGACCGTAAGCGGCGAAGAAAAGGGTTTGTGGGGATCAGAATATTATTCAGAACACCCGGTTTTTCCTTTGGAAAAAACAACGGTTGATTTGAATACGGACATGGTCGGGCGTATAGATCCGGGAAGAAATTACGGCGATAGCATGAACTACGTTTACGTAATTGGCGATGATAAATTAAGCAGCGATCTGAAACCAATAAGCATTGCGGCCAATGATAAATACACTAAACTGGAACTGGATTACAAATTCAATGATCCCAACGATCCGGAAAGAATTTATTTCCGTAGCGACCATTATAATTTCGCAAGAAAAGGCGTTCCCATCATCTTTTATTTTGACGGCATTCATAAAGATTATCACAAACCCAGCGATACCGTGGATAAAATAAATTTTGACCTTATGGAAAAAAGAGTACGCTTTATTTTCCTAACCGCCTGGGAAATGGCGAACAGGGATGAAATACTGAAAAGAGATATTCCATTGCCGGCGGAAGTAAGGTGATTCCAATGGCAGCAGTGAGTTGGTCTGATGAGATTTTGAACAAAAAGTTTCTAAAACTTGTAAGCTTTTCAAATGATGGAGTGAAAAGAAAAATGAACGATTGGAATGGGAAAAAATTTTTCGATCAATCAAAAAGAATTAGTTTTTTTGAAAAAAAACTATAGGCCATTTATTTTAACGAAGCGACTTTATCTTTACTAAAAAAAAATGCCGTTTAAGACTTACCTGATTTTCATTATCATTTTTATTATTGCTGCCTGCTCTTCTAATAAATATGCTGCCACTAACAGAGTTTATAAAAAGCAGGCAAAATCATTTGCGAGGCAACTAAGCAAATACCCTGTGGACGCCACCCGCGCTACCTGGGTGGGCACTACCAATTTTGGAATGCGTAAGCCTAATTTTGTAATCATACATCACACGGCGCAAAATAGCTGTGAGCAAACGTTGCGAACTTTTACGCTTCCGCGCACACAGGTAAGCGCGCATTATGTAATTTGTAAAGACGGTACCGTGCATCACATGCTGAATGATTACCTGCGTGCATGGCACGCCGGCACTGGTTCGTGGGGCAATGATAAAGACATTAACTCTTCATCCATCGGTATCGAATTGGATAACAATGGGTTTGAACCGTTTCCTACAGCGCAAATCAACAGCTTACTAACGGTGCTGGATACACTAAAAACAAAATATTATATTCCCGCTGCAAATTTTATCGGGCACGCAGATATAGCACCCACCCGGAAAAATGACCCGAATGTTACCTTCCCCTGGCAATTGCTTTCTCAAAAAGGTTACGGGCTTTGGTATGATGATACCACGAACATAACTGTTCCCATTGATTTTAATTCTTTGCAGGCGTTGCGCATAATAGGCTATTCTTTAAAAGATACTTCCGCTTCGATAGCGGCCTTCAAGCGCCATTTTGAAATGCAGGACAGCAGCCGCATACTTACCGATGCAGATAAAAAAATTCTTTATGACCTCATGATAAAATACCAATAATGTTTGCATTTTTCTTTCAAAAAAACTACAAAAATAAATCCGTATAAAGTTTACCACCCGGAACTACAGCATATTTATCAAGGTCAGTAATTCCTTCCTGGGCCAGTACTTCTTCATCTATAAAACAATTTCCTGTGCATTCGGTAGAAGGTTTTTGTAAAATATAAAAAGCAGCATCAGCAATAATTTCCGGCTTTCGGCTCATATTCACGAGCGCTTCTCCACCAAGCAGATTACGCACAGCGGCCGTGGCAATGGTTGTCTGGGGCCATAAAGAATTCGCAGCAATATTGTATTTTTTTAATTCACCGGATAAGCCCAAAGCAATCATGGTCATGTTGTATTTACTCATCGTATAGGCAACATGATTGGTGAACCATTTTTGTTCCAGGTTAATGGGAGGTGAAAGGTTTAAAATATGTGCATTAGTTCCTTTTTTTAAATAAGGAATGCAATATTTACTAACAAAAAAAGTTCCTTTTACGTTAATGTCATGCATTAATCCAAATGCTTTTGTTTCCGTTTTTTCAGCCGGAGTCAATGAAATGGC
>DATCWN010000258.1:0-2586 GCA_036566285.1 Hanamia sp. | reverse complement strand
GTATCTCTGCTTCTTTGTAAATCTTTGTGTACAGAAACAGGGCGCTTTTCATTTATAGTAACCATTTGTGGTAATGAAAAAGTATCAAATCCTATAGCCCGCTTAGCTTCAAGATTCTTATAAATCTTAGATTTTTTATTTACTACTTCCAGGTTTTGAATGATTGGTAAAGGGTTTTCGCTGCCTCCCAGAAAAAGATACCCATCTTTTCTAAGGCCGAAAAGCAGCATGGAGAATATTCTTTTTTGTAACGCAGGCATCATGTAAATAAGCAGGTTGCGGCAACTGATAAAATGCATGTTGCAATAGGGGGGATTCTTCACCAGGTCGTGCTGGGCAAAGATTACCATATTACGTATTTCAGGTGTTACCCTGTAGCTTTCATTTTCTTTTGAGAAAAATTTTTCGAGCCTTAATGGAGAAACATTGTTTGTAATCCCTTTTTTATAAACACCATTACGTGCATGTATAAGCGCAACCGTATCAATATCAGTTGCAAATATTTTAACAACGGTATCTTTAAGAGGGCCGGTCAATTGCTCTTGAATAATGATGGCGAGAGAATAGGCTTCTTCGCCTGTAGCACAACCCGCTACCCATAATTTAAATTCTTCGCCGGGAGTAAGGCTTTCCAATATTTTGGGTATCACATTAGTTTCAATAAAGTCGAAAGCTTCTTTATCTCTGAAAAATGCGGTAACACTTATAAGAAAATCTTTTGCAAGAGACTCTACTTCTGCGGGAGTTTTTTTAAGAAAATCAAAATAATTCTCCAGTTGGATAAAATGATTATCTGCGGCTCTTTTCTTTATCCTTCTTAGTATAGTGGTTTGTTTATAATCAGAAAAATCAAGTGGCAATTGTTCTTTAATTAAATCAAGAATAGCTCTAACAGTTTTTTCTTCCTCATTACTATCTGAAAGAAAATTTCCATCATACTTTACATAATTTTCAATGATATCGGGCATTAATGAAGGCTCCACTATGAAATCAACTAAGCCTGTAGCAATGGCATGGGAAGGCATACTGCTAAACTCTGAAGTATCCGGATTACGGACTATTACCATTCCACCCCCGTTTTTAATAGACTTTACCCCTTCGGTGCCATCAGATCCCAGCCCTGAAAGTATGACTCCGATGGCTTTGACTCCCTTATCAACAGCGAGGGAATTAAAAAACCGGTTAATAGTAAGATTCGGACCACGAGCCTTATCTTTTTCCGATAAATACAAGTCGCCATTATTGATGGTCATGAATTTATCATTGGGGATAAGATACACATGGTTGGTTTTTACAGTCATTCCATTTTCTGCTTCCAAAATTTCTAACTTGCTATGTCGGGTGAGCAATTCTGCCATCCTGCTTTTAAAGTCTGACGATAAGTGCTGCACAATTACATACGCAACTCCATCTAAAGGTGTATGATCAAAAAAGGAATTGATTTCTTCGAGGCCGCCGGCAGAGGCGCCAATGGCAATAATATACGAAGGTTGTACTGTTTGCATGGTATTGTTTTAAGCAGTGTTGGAAGTCAGTGACGAAACTTATTCAAGAACAATTCTTAAATAAAAAAGAATTTGAAGGATGGAAGTAATCCAAATTTACCATTAATATTCCACATATACTATTTATTAGTAGTAGTGGAAACGTTAATTGATTCTTTTGTTCCTCCCGGGCTGCACCTCTTTATGTGGGTGGATGTTTCGCTTCACCTACTTACTCTTTCAGCAATTGCAGGTAGCGGCCCCGCTACTGAAAGCCAGGAAGTGTTGCCAAAATAAGGCCGGGAAAAATTTCTTCTAATGCTGTTGGCGCGGAACGTTGACAGCATTTTTAGTTTAAAGGAGTTGGCTTATGTAGGATTGATGTACGATGTACGATGTTATGATTATCTATTCATCATTCACCATTCACCATCCCATTCACCATTCCATCTCCAAAAATGACTTAATTTTATAAGTGATGTAATCCATGAATCTTGTTGCAGAATTTATTTTTATTTAACCTTAAAATAAAGCTATCATGACTTCAAGACGGCATTTTTTAAAAACACTTTCTCTTTCAGCAATGGTATTGCCTGCTGCATCGTGTGCAGGAGCGGTCTCTTTCAAAGACCTCTTTGATTCTTATGATGGGCCTGTGTTGCGGGTAGCCATTATGGGATTGGGAAGCTATGCCACGCGGGTTGCTGAGGCCATGAAAGACTGTAAAAAAGCTCAGTTGACCGGGCTTATCAGTGGTACGCCATCAAAGATTACAGACTGGCGGAATAAATACAATATTGCTGAAAAGAACTGCTATAATTATGAGAATTTTGATGCGGTCAAAAACAATCCCGAAATTGATGCGGTATATGTAATCACGCCAAACGCGCTCCACCACGATGAAGTAATACGGGTGGCCAAAGCAGGCAAGCATGTAATTTGCGAAAAACCGATGGCTATCAATGCAAAGCAGGGACAGGAGATGGTGGATGCCTGCCGCAATGCCGGTGTGAAATTGTTGGTAGGTTACAGGATGCATTTTGAGCCACATACTTTGGAGATTATCCGGATGAGAAATGCCGGTGAATTTGGAAAAATTATG
>DATCWN010000094.1:0-3850 GCA_036566285.1 Hanamia sp. | reverse complement strand
CTGTCTTTGAAAAGCTTTTCCATCATATAAACATGGGATGCATCTAAAAACGGTCCTGCTAACCTCCATATCTGCGGGTTTACCGTCCGGTGTGCTGCCCAACGTTCTTCCACATAATCGAAAAGTATGTTTGCGAGATTTTGATTCGCTCTTTCATCAAGGCCGGTGATAAGGTTTACCTTTTTATCGGTAAAGAAAGCCTTCATGATTAATTGATTCCATGCAGGCTCATCAAGATATTGGGCAGGATAAGGATTGTAATACATAATAGCTTCCAGCACGGTTCCAATATTACTGCGAATACCTTCTGCACAACGCAACTTCCATGACTCAGGATAAGCAAGAAGCGGCAGCGAGGAATAAAGCGCTACCTGTTCATTCATCTCTGCCTGCAAAAAAAGGTTTTCAATTCTACTGATATAGTTTGCTTTGTCATCACTTACCAATTGCATTAATAACCACACGCGGCTTAATCTGTCAATAGTCCAATGCTGAAAAGAAAAACCGGAAAGCAGTTTATGGATCTCATTCGTATCTGATTCTTCCAACACAATTTCTTTCTTTCCTGTCTTGCGTGGAATGGCGGTAAAGCTCAGGTTTAGCTGATAATTATTGTTTGCATCCGCCGACTGATTTGCTTTGTCATGAAGCCATGTAAAGGCATCGGGGCTTACACTTCTTTCAATAATTTTTGTAAACAATTCTTTTATTGCTTTGATAGTTTGTGCATCCATCATAATCGCTTTCATTATTTACAGGGCTGCAAAATAATTGATTGCCAATGCAGCGCTGATAATCAGTAATCCAAAAAATTCTCTCGTTTGCTCAATATACGGTTTGGTTGCCTGCATACTTTCTACCAGGCTCGGATTGTGGTATTTGACAATCCAATCTTTTACTCCATCCTTTATAAAAAAAAGGCGGATAGCATAAAGAAGGTAAAAAGTGATAGCCACAAGATACACCACCGGAAAATATTTTTCAAACACAGCCAGGCCGCAAAAGACCGAGGCAACCAAATAAATAGTTACCCATAACCAGGCATCTTTGTCATTAAGGTTTACATAAGCGAATGCCGCAAAGGCAAGACAAAAAAAGATGTTAAGAATGATTAAAAACACATTATGGATTTAAGCTCTTTAAGAAATTATTTTGGTTATCGCCCGGGCGGCCCGATCCATTTTACCACCAGGAATAATTGCCTGATAGCGCACAGCAAAAGTATCAAATTTTATAAACTCAGAAACAAGATTGCTTCACCTTTTCAAGCTTCATCCAGGTACTAATTTTCCAATCTTAACCAACTTTTCTTTGCTCATTTATTTTTTGGATCAGCCATCTTTAATAAATCTTTTTCTGTAAGGATCCCGGTTGATAAAGGCCAAATGTTTTCCAAATATTTTTTTGAATTTTCTTAATTCGCTTTTAAAAAAGATCTAACACGGAATGGCTTATACTTTAGCTGCATACTGAATACAATATCCGCCAGGGCTTACCGGCCCTTTAAATAATAAGCAGCCGCCGCATGCTTCACCGGCCGTTGACGGAATATGCAAACTACAGTTATCGCAAGACCGATCGGGATCAGATGATTTTTTTACGTACCCCAATTTGTTACGTTTTTCAATTTCTTCTGAGCTAACATTTGATAAATCATCACAGGGATCCCCGGATTTGCTTTGATTTTTCTCTGCTTCATCCGATTTATTGGACTGACAACCATTAATTATCGCAGCAGCTCCGAAAAAAATAGCAACGGAACTCAAACATTTGGTAACAAACTTTCTTCGTGAATATTCCTTGTTTTCCATTTTATAATTCATTTTTTATGATGTAATTATTTTAAAATTCTGAATTGAATTCTCTTCCCATGCACCAATATTTTTAACTTTAATTTCCATATATAATTTTTAAATCCCGAATTGCTTTATAAAAATTATTTTCAGATTCGATCCTCAAATTTTTCAATCTTTCTTTTGATGCTGCATCCAACCCTTCTACCTTTTCCTGGCCCTTAATCAAACCCTTCACGCAAGCCAATTCCCAATTTTTAGTCTTTGATGGAGAGGGTTTCGATATAATTTCTAATAAAGCCATGATTTGCTTTTTCTGATTCCTCTGACCAATTACATACGAAAGATTTTCAAGAAACGTAGATTTCCATGATGTCATCGCATTGAAGAATGAATTGTTTTTAACTAGCTCATTTAACAGGTCGATAGACGATCCTGCTTCAGAACTCAAAACAGCCGTCCTAAACCAGGAGCTTTGACCTCGTTGCTCTACCACTTTTGTCAATGCAGAAACTACCGATTTATCTGTAAACTGCCCTAAACTCAATGTGGCCTGAAAAGCCACCCTGATGGAAGAATCGTTGATCATTTCTTTTAACTGGGGAAGGCACGAAGGAAAGCGCTCTGAAAGTATTGCCGCATTTTCACGAATCCCGGGTGATGAGTCTTTCATAGCCTTTTTTATGAGTTCGGCGTCCAAAGTATTCATACCTTCCAGCACGTATAAGGCATGTAACCGGAACCTGGGATCTTCACTTTGAGAAAATAATGCCTTTACCGCAGGGATTACGCTCTTATCCTGCCGCTCCAAAAGAAGACGCTGCGCCTGAAGACGCCACCACTGGTTGGGATGTGACAGGAAACCTACCAGCCCGGCAGAGGTTGCATTTTTAAGATTCACCGTTACTTTCTTATAAGGGCCAGCATCTTTAGGTGCAATTCTATAAATACGACCATAAGTACTGCCAGCATTGAAATCCATATCGCTCTCCAAATCATCAGGAATAGAGATAGGCGTTTCGATATGCTGCCTGTACATGTCAATTATATAAAGATACCCGTCCGGGCCTACGGAGGAACTCGCAGGGCGAAACCACGTATCTGTAGATTGCAAAAATTCTTTATCTGTCTCCTGTGATGCACGCTTCGCAATAAAATAAGGGACAGTGTCACCGGGATAAAGAATGTCCCTGTGAACCAGGTTACCAGAAACGTCTCCCGTAAAAATATTGCCGTAATATTCTTTAGAGAAAATATCCCCCTCATAAATGGTGCCTCCCGAGGCAGCAGTAAAATGATCCCTGGCATATTCTACCCTGTCAAGATTATTTTCCTTAAATTCTTTATTGCGCCTGTCAGTACGAACCTGGCGCCAATAAGGCGTTTCTGTCAACTGATACATAAGCGGATCGTGATCGGAAATATTTTCAATCGCAGTTTTAGCCGAAGAGGGCAGGTAAGGATTTCTTTCCAAATATCTCAACGGAATCACAACTTGCCGGATGTGTAGAGAATTGGCTGTAAAAAAGCGGTGACCCCAATCGTTTATCGCCATACCAAACTGACCAGGTCCTGTAGTCCGTTCAAATTGATTCCTGTCGAGGCGAAAACGAAAATCAGCCCCCTGTACGGATAATTTAGGAGCATTCGGCATCCGGCTAAAAGATATTTCACCAGGCTGCCCCGTATTATTAGCATATATCCAGTTATCAATACCAAAACGAAGATTGGTAATCTGAGCTTCTTCATTTTTATTAAAAAAACCGGTAAACAGTATTTCTTTTGAATCAGCGCGTCCATCGCCGTCTGTGTCTTTATAATACATAATGTTGGGGGCAGCAGCTATGAGAAGGCCTCCCTTCCATGGCAAAATGCTGGTAGCTTCCCGCAGGCTATCTGCAAAAACAATAGCCGTATCAGCCCTCCCATCACCATTCAAATCTTTTAGCATAACTATATTTCCTTTGCCCTTTACAGAATCGGGTTTATAGGCATCGAGCATCCCTACTACATATGCATTACCTTCTTCGTCAAACTGCATAGACACAGGATCAATC
>DATCWN010000083.1:0-18445 GCA_036566285.1 Hanamia sp. | reverse complement strand
ATAGACACAGGATCAATCACCAAAGGCTCCGTTGCAAATATTTCTGCCTTAAAATTTTCAGCAAAATGAAAAGTTTTCATGGACTCTTCAGGGGTAAGCGGCCCTGCATAATGCGACTTATTTTTACAGGAAGCCAGAATGATTACCAATAACATTAATATGGGCACACAGCCGGTTAAAATATTTTTCATAAATCTCTTTGAAGTGGTTTCTTTAGTCATAAAATATTGTTGTTAGAAAATTTATATCGTCTTCATTTAGGTTTGCTAGCAAAGGCTCAAAATATTACTGGGCTCGTTTAGAGACGAAATAATTTTTTTGCATTCTCATATAACAATTTGCGTTCAATTTTTTTTGATGGCGCCAATCTCCTGATCTCCGCTATGTCCAGAGCGCCAGTGCAGTTTAAAGAAGCCAGACCGCTGGAGTCGTTACAGTCACTGCCATAAAGTAGTTTGTCCTGGTGTCTTTCCAGAAATAATCTTGCATGATCCTCGTCCCGGGTCAAGGCATTTAATCCTGATCCCGCGGAAAGATCCCCATACATATTCGCGTAATCACTCAGATAGCGATCGGTAATTCCTCCGGGTGCAACCGGTCCTTTGGGATATAAATTTGACTGGTTATTATTTTTGTCAATGTTGGCCCACCAGGTTTGCGCGTGACCTATAAAGTTCACTCTGGGATATTTTTCCAACATTTTATAGAAACGTTCAAAGCCATAGTTATACCTCTCATGTTGCCAATGCATAAGCACCGGAACATTGTAGGCCTGAGCCAATTGGTAAATCTTTTGCATTTCCGGCGAATCGCACTCTACCCCAAACTTCAATTCCCCAATAACTACTGCACCCAGTTTCAAATATTTTTCAATTTCAGTTATGGCATCTGGGAGGTCGGGCACCGCGTTTGCCCCAAAGATAAATTGTCTCCGGTGTTTCAGCGCAAATAAATAACATTCCGCATTCCCGCCTGCTTTTGCCTCCAATCCGTTGGAAATGCCTCCATGAGTGGATTCAGAATTCACAGGACGCCCCGATGGCAACAAAATAGTAGTGGTGATTCCCATTGCCTTTTGGTGAGCCAGCATTTGCTCATCCATACGTTCATTGTAATGTATGTGCTGGTGAATATCGATGATTGGCTCCTTCCTTGCTCCCGGAATTTCAGAAAAGCCTTCCATCTTCAACCCCGCTCCTAATAAAAGAATACCGGCACTGACCAAAAATTCACGACGTGAACAATCTTCTTTTAATTTTTTCATAAGTATTTATTTAGTGATATGACCGTATTTATTTTTTATTCCTATAATTGAGTTTCAGCACTTCATCAAGAAAACCGTAAGCTTCAAAACGAACTTCCACAGGGAAATCATGTTCACAATTGGGATAGCGCACTTCTAATTGATCTTTTGCTCCTAAAAAATAATACACTTCGGATATCTCTGCTATTCCTTTTTTGACTCCTTTTACATTGAAATTGCCATCATTGACAGGTGAATTGGAAAAGAATGCACGTGGAGCAAGGGCAGCTATCACCTCGTCAAAATCGAAAGGCATTTTATTAATATTTAAATGATATTTATCACGCAAAAGAGGCATATACTGTTCCTGAGCCCACGGCCCCAATGTGCCACCAAATTTTTTGGTAACTGCTTCTCCGGCATTATAATAATCCAACAAGGTCCATCCACAACTCGATACAATCACCTTTAAGCGCTTATCGAAAGCACCCGTGAATATTGCATTATGGCCTCCTAATGAATGGCCAATCACCCCAATACGATCAGAATCAACATCTTTTCTCGCAATCAGTAAATCCACACACAGCATATTGTCAAAAATACCCTTCATCGTACCTGACTGATAACGGTCTGTGTTAAAATCATATTCTTTCAGATCCCCAAAGCCCGGATAGTCAGGAGCAATGACCACATAACCTCTTTGTGCCAGTTCTTTAGCGTAAGCGCGGTTGGACAAAGGCCCCTGTCCATCAACAATCTTTTTTCCAAGATCGCCTGTAGGATGTAAAGCAAGTACAGCGGGAAGCTTTTCCTGTTTACCTTTTTGAAATGGAATATATAAATACGCCGAAACTCTTTCATTTTTGGCAACAAGAAAACTTATGGTTTGGCGGCTGTATCCCACTTCCTTTACTTCATCAAGAATTTGAATATCCATGCCAGGTAGATTTGAAAAGTGCGGCAATTGTCCCATTGCTTGTTCCATTCGGTCTAAAATCTGGCGTCTTTTTATTCCCCACTCTACTAAAGTAGTGACACGTCTTTTTTTACCTTTTGAATCGGTATAAAAGAGTAAATCCGATTTCTTAGATTTATCTAATTGTTCAATAATATTTCCAAAAGAGGAAGCCGGATTTATTAACATAAATCCAAGTGAGCTCATGGCTACTGAAGTAATGAATTGCCGTCTCCCAAAGCTTTCTCTCTTCATTTGGTTACATTTTTAAAATAGTTTAATCCATCTCCTTTAAGTTCGTCGGAGCATTGTATTTTCCCGAAAACACATTTTATTATTAATATTTTTTTAATTTCCCAGTGATTTTAAAGTCAAATAAGCCATTAATCCCGGCCCGGTTTCCAGAGCCTGCTCATCAATATTGAAGTTAGGAGTATGCAAGCCGGACGTTACTCCCTTACCGCGATTTTTCACACCTAACCGATAAAAACAACCAGGGATTTTTTGGGAATAAAAAGCAAAGTCTTCCGCTGCCATCCAGAGGTCAAGTTCTACCACCTTATCTTTCCCCAGAAAATCCTCTGCGTGGCGCCGGGTATCCCTCGTAAGTTCTCCCTCGTTGATCAGGACAGGATATCCTTTTAGAATTCTGAAAGCACATTCTCCTCCCATTCCCTTAACAAGTGACACAGCCATCTCCTTCATTTTCTTATGGGCATCCCCTCTCCAGGCTTCATCCAAAGTCCGGAATGTGCCTTCAATCACTACTTTATCAGGTATTACATTATTTGAGCCATTAGCTATCATTTTTCCAAATGACAACACTGAAGGCATCAATGGATTAGCCTGCCTGCTAACAATCTGTTGCAGGGCTGTAATCATCTGGCAGCTTATTGATACAGGGTCTATTGTTAAATGAGGCATAGCTGCATGTCCTCCTTTCCCGATAACGGTAATATAAATTTCATCATTGCTTGCCATATAACTTCCAGAGCGAAAACCTACTTTCCCCACAGGCAATTCCGGCATCACGTGTTGTCCTAATATGGCTTGTGGTTTTGGGTTTTCAAGTACTCCTTCTTTTAACATCAAACTAGCCCCGCCAGGCAGCTTTTCTTCGCCAGGCTGAAAAATAAATTTCACAGCCCCCGAAAATTTTGATTTTAAACGGCTAAGAATAGCTGCTGTAGCAATAAGAGAAGAAGTATGTACATCATGTCCGCACGCATGCATTACGCCGGCATTTTGAGACTTGTAAGGAACTATATTAGCCTCCGGTATAGGTAATGCATCCATGTCAGCACGCAGCGCAACAACCCGGTCCGACTCTGACAAAGTGCCCCGAAGTAAAGCAACAATACCGGTATTTGCTTTCTTTTCAAAAGGAATTCCAAGCTCTTTTAATTTATCCGCTACAAAAGAGGAGGTATTATATTCCTCAAAGGAAAGCTCCGGATGAGCATGTAAATATCGCCTGTTATTAACCGATTCTGCATGGAGCTCGCTTGCTAACTTTTGTATACTTTCTTTCAGCATTGATGATGTTTTTTCAAAGGTCATGATGAGTAGCCCGGTCCCTGGCCAAAAAATCCTTCACAAAATCGTCGTCAGTAAGATGCGGATAGAGGGTTATCACCTGGTCTATTTCCTGCAATTGCCCGGGCGATAAGGTTTCCTCTTTGTCCAGGCACCATGTGCCTTCCAGTAATCCCTGTCTGCGTAATACTTCATGGATCCCCGCTATAGAACCACGAAATGCATGATTGGGATCAAAAACGGCTGCATTCATATCTGTAACGGCATTACCCAGCGTCAATAATTCCTTCAAACCGACATAATCATTATTAACACACGATTTTATACTTTTAAATAGTTCCACTACTTTATGGGTCCATATAGACCAATGCCCAAGCAAGCCCCCCGCAAATCTTTTTTCAATGGTCGTTCCATTAACGTTAAACCGGTAGGTACTGAGCAGGTCAGCTACAATATTGTCATCATTCCCTGTATATAAAGCAATCTTTTCAGACCGGGAAGAATGGCAAACAGCTCTCACCACATCAAGGGTTTGGTACCTGTCAAAGGGTGCTGTTTTTATTGCATGAACTCCGGGAAGTTCCGCCAGTTTCTCCCAAAACGCACGACTGAGGATACGTCCTCCTACCGCTGGCTGAAGATAAAAACCGAAAACAGGAATAATCTGGGTAATCGTTCTAATATGGTCAATCAGTTGCCCTTCCGAAAAATCCTTTAATCCCCCAAGGCTCACCAGCCCGAGGTCGTAACCATATTTTACCGCTAAGTTGGCTTCCTCTATCGCTTGCGCTGTAGGTCCACAGATACCGGCTACCTTTAAAAAAGGTTTGCCTAACCCGGCTTGTTTTATTTCTTCCGCAGCCAGGGCCAGCACAGGCTCCAATAATTGTATTTCTGGTTTTCTTATTGAAAATTGTGTAGTATGAACGCCCACTGCCAGGCCTCCTACACCTGAAGCGATATAATAACGGGTTAAACGTCTTTGCCTTTTTTCATCCAACTGCAGATCCTTATTTAAGGCCAAAGGATGGGCAGGGATTACCGTCCCTTCATGTAATAATTTTTCGGTAGCTGAATCCATCTTAATTAATTTAAACTATACTATAAAATGATCTTTTTAATATTATTTTTATGTAATTCCCTATTGCTGGGATTACCCGGGATGACCTTTATTTTTTCTCAGTATTCTCCTTTTCTTTCCTGGAAATGCGTTGGTTTAGAAATGGTCGCTCCATCCTGTTGGAGCCACTCCGCTGTCAATTGGATCATTTGTTTCAACGACACTTTCGGGTATCCAAAAAGTCGAAACGATTCTGCGGCATTGCTTAGGAGTGCCGATGGCTGCTCTTCACCGGTAAATACCGGTGTTTTTCCAAAAATCTCCCCAAATTGTTTGGCGAGCCATCGAACAGGCGCTGTTTCCGGGCCAGTTACATTAAGTATCTTAGCAGGCTTCGCACAATGATGAAGGCAACGAAGGGTTATCTCATTAGAATCTCCCTGCCAAATCACATTCACATGCCCCATGTTTACATCAATTGGTCGTTCTTCTTTTACCGCTTTGGCTATTTCCACTAAAACACCATACCGGAGGTCATTAGCATAATTCAAACGAAAAATCAGCAATGGCGTTTGATACTCTTCTGAAAAATGCTGGAATATCCGCTCTCTACCTAGACATGATTGTCCATATTCACCTATTGGTGCGGGCAGTATTTTTTCATCAGCGCCACCTGATACTACAGGAGAAAAGGGATATACATTTCCTGTGGAATAAACTACAATACGCGAGTTTTTATACTTCTCTGCCACCCGCCCGGGAAGATAGGTATTCATGGCCCAGGTAAAAGCTTCATTCCCCCTGGTTCCGAATTTAGTTCCTGCCAGGTAAATTACATTTTCGACATCCGGTAAGAAGGCCAATTCTGCCTCATGCATCAGGTCGGCCACCCGAGTTTCTATACCTTCTTTTTCCAATTGTTCTTTCAGGCCCGGTTCACTAAAACGGGATACACCGATCACTTTCCTCGGCACGCCAGAGCGCTCAATTGCCTGTTTGGCCAGCAAGGCAAGGCTGGGCCCAATTTTACCTCCAACGCCGAGGATAAGAATGTCTCCTTTTAAGGATGCCATATCCCTGACAAGGGTTTCAGATGGTTGTAAAAGGTCTTTTACTACGGTTCTAATATCTTGCATAGATCTGTTATTTTAATTTTTTTCGTATGATTTTTACCTCTGTAGCGCTGATGCTATCTCCATGATTTCCCCAGCTACCACGGATGTAAGTAAGGATATCCGCTATCTGCTGATCATTCATAAAACTGAAGGCGGGCATTTGTTCACCGAACTTAGCCTTATTTGCAGTGGGAATACCTGCTGCACCTTTTAATAATATTGTTATCAGCAATTTTTTTTCTCCTGTCACTATCGGATTCTTCCCTAGTGCAGGAAAGCTGCCGTTTACACCATTGCCGTCCTGTTTATGACAGGAAGCGCAATAGCTATTGTACATAATTTCTCCGGCAGTAGATGATTTTGGTAAGGTCTCTACTCCTGAATTATAGGCTATGGCCTCATTCACATTTACTTTTGACAGGTTATCCCGGGCGCTTATTTTGGCAATGCGGATGATCCGGTCATCATGTGGCGCTGGTATTCCCAACGGATTCCAGTCTCTGTTGCTGGTAGACACGTAGATGTCGCCGTCCGGCGAAACACAGACATCCCGTAAGCGGCCAAAATCTCCCGGGAAATATATTTTTTCAGATACAATTACATTCTTTTCCTTATTAAGCCGAAGTACTCTAAAGCTGGTTGCTTTGAGTGTCGTCAGCAGAATGGCGTTGTTCCATTCGGGAATTTTATTTGAATGATAATAATCTATCCCGGATGGCGCAATAGTAGGCGTCCAGGCTCTTATGGGTTCAATAACCGGGGTGCTGCTGCAATATATTTTTTCATCCGGACGGTCACAGTAGCCTTCTACATTTGGCCAACCATAATTTCCGGTCTTTTGAACAATATTGATCTCATCATCTGTGGCATCGCCGTGCTCCGAACTGAACAAAACACCATCAGGGGTAAAAGCAAGTCCCTGTACGTTGCGGTTTCCACCTGACCATACAGGGCTACCGGGATAAGGATTATCTTTTGGGATAGTACCATCTATATTTAATCTTAATGTCTTTCCATTAAGAGATGAAATACTCTGAGCTTCTTTACCTTTCTGTGCGTCCCCGGTTGACCAAAATACTTTTCCATCACCAGATACCGCTACTCTTGAGCCATTGTGCCCGGTGCTGCCTGGCACTTCAAGAAGCACCAATGGATCTTTTAAGGTATCGGCCGTATAAGTATAGCGCACAAGTGCCGACACAACTGTTGAATCTTCTTTTTTACGCGTGTAATCGACTATCACGTAATTTTCTTGTTTGCCATGATAAATGGCCATTCCCAGTAATCCTAAGGTTCTGTTACGGTAAACTTCCGGTATCGTTAACAAGGTTTTCTTTTTACCACTGTAGGGATCCACTTTACTAATCGTACCACTTTGTTCGGTGTACCATATCTGATTATCGGGTCCCCAGGCAATTTCCCAGGGAACATTCAGATCTGATATAATCGTAGAGACCCCTATTTTCGTGCTGTCTAATTTAATTATTTGTTCAACCGGAGCCGTAAACTTTTGCCGTTGTGAAGATGTATTACACGAGGTAAAAAGTATAATAAACCAATAAAAGAAAATATATACAACTGGATTCATTTTCATTTATTTAAAAAAAAGAGCCTTAACATTATTCAGCGCTAAAAACAGGATAACCAGTAAGCCAATCCCCCCCGCAATGTTACTGAAAGCCTTATTGCGATACTCACCCATAAGCTTCCTGTCATTAGCTACCAGGTAAATAGCAATTCCAATAAACGGAACAATAAATATAGTTACGGCTTGCGCTATAACAATTAGCTGCAAAGGAAGCTTGCCAAACCTGATAGCCACAACTGCTCCTATCAGCATAACAAGTGCAATAAGCGCGCGGCTCGCTTTAGAACTAAGAGTACCCCCATATCCAAATGCATCTCCCAATAAACTTCCTCCGATGGTAGCATTCCCAATAAGTGAAGAAAATGAGGCGCCAAAAAGCCCAGCCAGGAAAAGGTAAGCTGCATATTTCCCAAAAGCAGGTTCCAACGCCTTTGCCATATCTGTAGCAGAATTTATGACTACACCTCCTGGATGTAATACCGCTGCAGAACATACCAGTAAGATCGCACTCATTAGCCCAAGTATGCACATCCCCACAAAGCTTTCCTTACCTGTTTGCACGACATTTGGATGAAGCCTGTTCCTTTCCTGAACCAGATAAGATTGATAGAAAGCTCCTACAATTGAAAAGCAGGAAGCCATAAAAGCAATAATGAGTCCAACAGAGCCAAGGGGAACTGAGGGTACGAAACCACTGGCAATATCCGGTATAGCGGGCTTTGATAAAATTAATGTCGTGACAAAAGCAAAGAGCATCAGAAAAACCAACCCGATCATGATCATTTCAAGTATCTTATAAAAGGATTTAAAAAAAAGAAGGCTGATGGCGATTACATTAAAGAGAATAATCCAAATAACACTTGAAGTGTGAGTAGGCTCTGCGAGAGAAATACCGATGCCGATAGAATTTCCTGCCTGGAAAGAAGCGGTCACCAGGAAGATTCCTATGCCAATGGCTATGCCGACAGATCTTCCCCACTTTTCACTTATAGTAGTGAGTAGCGATTTTCGGGTTGCTATACCAATCCTTGACGACATCTGCATAAAGACGATCATAAAAAAGATAGCAACTACAACAATCCATAATAAGGAATAATCATAGGAAGCGCCAAGCATGGTGGTAATAGTAATCTTACTTGGACCAAAAATAACTGCGGCAATGATAATGCCCGGACCCAAAGATTGTATCCAGGTCTTTAACGATCCCTTTGAAGCTTTAAGCTCCTGCGGTTGACGGATTTCAGTTTGAGTTGAAAGTTTCAATTAGTTTGATATTATTTTATTTATTGTGAGAATAGAAGTTTACTAAATTTTATAAGATGCTCAATGCTCTTTTCTATCTTACCGTATTTTAAAACACTTAATGAAGTATCCTATTGATAATAAAATTTATAATTTTAAAAACCTTTTGGCATTTCCTGATCTCAAAAGCTCTTTGGTTGAAGCATTGGCTTCGCTTTCTCGCAAAGATTCTACCCGGAGTTGACCCGTTAGGTAATCCAGGATAGGCGAATGCGTTCCAAGTGCAAATTTCTCTTTGCCATATACTTTTAATAAGGAGCCCAGATTTGCGATCGTTCTGCCGGAGGTATCCATTAATACTTCGGCCCTTTTAAAAAGTTCCATATCATCCGGATCCAAATGAAGACTGTTGGCTACATTTAAAATCAGGTATTTCGCATCAGGCACTTCTTTAATGATAGGCAAAATATTCTTTAAAGTCCACTCCGGTTTTGGAGTATAGGCCACATAGTCTATATCCATCCAGGACCGCTGGCGACTGTCTGCCATGCGAAAAGTAAAAGCCACCGGAACATCCATATCACGTGCCCGTTTTACCAGCTCAATCAGCGACGGATTCGTTATCTCATAATCATGGTACTTGGGGTACAGGCGGATTCCTTTCATTCCCAATTTGTTAATGCTGGTGTCCAGGTCTTGCCGCCATCCGGCATAAATAGGATTGATGACTGCAAATGATACAAAACGGTTTTTGTAACGTTTTGATGCCTTTATTTCATCATAAAGTTCCTGGTTGGCCGATTGGGTATTTTTATAAAATATTCCATTCAGGTTACTGATCACCGAAACATCTACTCCAAAACGATCCATTCGCTGGCTTAGTAATTCGCAGGTATTGTACTTTAGCTGCATAAAAGGCCAATGACCTACATAGGAGTTTATATCAATCAACATTTCTACCTCCTTTCTTTAATAAATCATTGTAATTGTCAAAGAAAATTTTCTTCTTCTGCGCTTCGGTCAGATTGGATGCCAGTATCTTCCCTACTCCCTGGTAATAACTATTATCGGATGCAAAAAATAAACGATCCTCGCCCAACTGCTCCACTGCGAAGTCTATCATATTTTCCGCGTTATTACTACCTGAAGTATCCACATAAATATTCGGATGATCCCTAAACATCTTGCACGCATATTCCCAGTCGCCTCCCATACCAATATGGGCGTATTGGAAAATTCCTTCCGGATAGCGTTTGGCAATATCTACAAAATCTTCAGGGATCGAAGTGTTTGGTTCTTTATTACCATTGTACTTCATGCGATAGCCCCCCACACCAAGCTGGCATTCACCATGTGAAAAAATAATCATCTTAAGGTCAATAAGCTTTTCAATGATAGGAAAATACTGTGGGTCATTGATTTTTACCTGGTAGTACAATTCTCCTGTACCAATCATACCCGCATCTGTACACCGCTTGATTTCTTCCAGAGACTCCTTCTTATAAACCGGATTCAATACAAAGCCGCCCAACAGATGATCAGGATATTTTTTAATGGCATTTATTGTCAGATCATTGAATTTTCTGAACTGTTCGGGTGTTCCAGGCATTACATCAAGGTATCTTGAGATTACCTGCTTGTCTATTCCAAGCCGCTTACCAAAATCCAGCTGATAGCCGGGACTGTCATCCATCCAGTAAATATGGGCGTGGGTGTCTATTTTCCTGTATTTCATTACCTCCTTCATCAGGTCGTATTTCGACCTTGCCGAAGGCGTTTCTTTTTCTTCTCTTTTTTTGATTACCCTCGCCATACTTTCAAGATGGCTACCGAGTAACATACCCGCTGCACTGGCCGCACTTCGGGTAACAAACTTTCTTCGATTAATGTTCATTTTTGTCCGCGCTCTTATTTTTTCTTAAAGAGACTTGAGTTTGTCCCGATTCTCATATACTTTCATGATGGCATTGATGATATTATCCATCTCATCTCTCCCGGCAAGTAAAGCGCCTGATCCTGCAAAGGATACCATGGTTTCATCAGTTATTTTATCGCATTTGGGAAGATGCATACTTGCTTTATATTCTTTCAAACGTGAAGCTGAATACATCGTTTTATAACTCTTCAACCCTATTATATGATCTACCCAAGGTTCACGGTGCAGACCTGTTCTGATATAAGAGCCCAAGCCCACTCCCTCAGCCGCTACTGCCTTTAAAAACTTACTTCGCTCTACACCCCAATGATTCTGGTTGTATGTCATGCCATAATGATAATAAGCACCGCTTTCTGTACCGGAATAATGTTTCTGTGGTGCCAGCGCTGCAAAGCCTTTTAATTTTGAAGTCAGATAATTTGCGTTTGCATTGCGCGTCTCAAATCGTTCTCTTACTCCCGGGAGCTGCCCCATAAGAATGGCTCCCTCAAATTCTTCCATACGATATTTAGGGCCTATGGTTGTATTGCTACCTTTACGATTGGCCCCGCGGTTCTGTACGGTATAACACTCGTCCATCAACGCTTCATCGTTACCCACCACCGCGCCGCCCTCTCCGCACGCTATGGACTTGCTGGCCTGGAAACTAAAGCATCCCACATCGCCGATGGTGCCTAAACCTTTTCCTTGGTATCGGGCAAGAGGGCCCTGGCACGCATCTTCAATTACTTTCAAATTATGCTTCTGCGCTATTGCCATGATCCGTTCCATATTGGCGGCTACACCAAAAATGTGTACCGGCATGATTGCCTTTGTATTCCTGTTGATCTTTTTTTCTATTTCATCAGGATCCAATTGATAGCTGTCAGGGTCAAGATCTACCAGTACCGGCAGGGCGCCACTGGTAAGTATAGATGAAATGGTACCAAAATCCGTATATGGCGAAGTAATCACCTCATCGCCAGGGCCTATACCTAAAGCATATACACAGGTGCTTAGCGCCTGTGTGCCTGAACCTGTACCCACACAATATTTAGTACCGATTAATGTTGCAAAAGATTCCTCAAAAGTAGGAACAGTGCCATTGCGTGATTGTATCCTGCTCCATACCCTGCTTTTGGTTGTTTTCACTACGGCATCTATCACCTTATCATCCACATAAGGCCATGGTGGGCCAATAGGGCCGGCAGGCCTCACCGGCTTGCCGCCTAAAATAGCTAACTTACCATGATCGGCATTGTGTATTTGCAATCCCGATCCCAAACTTTTAAATGGCCCTGATACGGCTGTTGCAATAGACGCGGTCGCAACAGTGTTTAAAAAATGACGACGTGAAAATCCCTTCTTTTTCATTTTTATTTTTTTTATGACATGCGATTGATCAATAATATTCCCTCAATCCGCAGCTATTCGTTTCGAGCGAACGGCTGCGGATTTATTCTGCTGTTATAAATCCCTATTGACCCCAGCCTGGATTTTGAACCAAAGCCGGGTTTAATAAAAGCTGATCTTTGGGTATGGCATTCAGATAATCACGACCTATTTTAAAGCCATAACCGGCAGGAAGCTTCTGCTTATAAGGGTCAAGAAATCCATTTGCATCCACCGGATAAGGGTTGGTGGCAAGTTGAGAAGCCATAAATCCATGAGGCCTTTTACCAACGATTAATTCATCTGCTGCAGCCCAGCGCATAATGTCATCGTAACGGAAACCTTCCGCAGCAAGCTCAACCCTACGCTCACGCCTCACTTCATTAATGATGGGAGATAAAGTAGGGAAATCCCAATTAGGATCAACAGTAATTTCTGAAAGTATGAGGTTAGGCATACCAACTCTATCCCTGAGCTTTTTTATGGACTTGTCAATATCATTTTGGGTAATTGTACCCAACTCAGCTTTAGCCTCTGCAAAATTGAGCAAAACTTCCCCATACCTGTAAATAATACCTGGCGTTTCCTCATATTGAGGGATCTGGTAAATTTCACGATTATCATAACCTTTTCTAAGGACATATCCGCTGGGCGAATATTGCTCCAACCCCTGATTAAGGATAGCATACAGCGCATCATAATTCGTAATACTACCATCAGCCTTAATAACCCACGGCTGACCAGGTGTACCAAATGTCTGAAAGAATCTTGGATCACGGTTTTGCATCTCAAGCCCGAGGTTATCATACCCTTTAAAGAGCGAATTACCCGATATGGGATGGCCATCCGTACATAAATAAGAATCAGCCAGCTCCTTTGTGTGAGAACGTTCATTGGGAGTACGCTGCCGGTAATTCCGGTCCCTGGTAAATGAAGATTCTCCTTTTCCTAATCCATTATTATAGTTTTTCCAAAACATTACCTCCGTATTTCCGGAATAGCTTCGCTGCCTGGAAAACAGATCATAATAGTCTGAATTGGGCTTGCTGGTTGAATAGAGAGAATAAACACCTGATTCCATAACTTTTGTAGCAGCCTCAGCCGCCTTATTAAAATATTTTTCCGGTTGGGCATTGGCTACACCAAACGGGTCACCAGCATGATATTTTTCCCAGGTGCCTTCGTACAATGCCACCCTGCTTTGAACCAGAAGAGCCATCCATTTATTGATACGGGAGGCTCCGTCAGTTTTACCTGCCTGGAGGTACAAAGCAGCGGAATCCAGGTCTTTAATAATATTGTCTGCCACAACATTACGAGGGTCTCTTTGCTGAAGTAATTCCGGTGATTCCGTTCCTGGCACTGAAGTAAACCATTGAATATCGCCCCAATTTTGCAAAAGATCGAAATAAATAATCGCTCTGAAAAAGAAGGCTTCGCCTACATATTGTTTGTAATCTGCAAAAGCAGCATGTTCTTCAATTCGTTTATAATTATCAAAAAAATAGTTGACACTCCTTACCCGCCCGAAACTAATCGCACCAGCGTTATCCAGCGTACGGGTTCCTGCCAGCGTTGAATTAAAATTCGTTGCAACTGCATTATCTGAATTAAAATCTGAGCCATGGTTAGCTACAATCGGAAATGAAGCGTTAGTATAAAATTGGTTTAAATAAGTTTCAAGATCTTTAGGACTTTTAAAATAATCTAATGCCCCTACCTCGTCCAACGGTTTCCGGTCCAAAAAATTCTTCTCGCACGCACTTAATACCAATAGTGCCATCAAGCTTATAATTATCTTTATATTTTTCATCTGAAAATATTTTTGTGTTTTAGAATGTTAGGTTTACTCCAACGGTTAAGGTTGCTGACATCGGATAAAAAGAACCATTATTATTATAGCCTTCTTCACCTACAATGGTCTGTTCAGGATCAATATCTTTTGGTAGGCTTTTTATCGTTACCAGGTTCCCGCCTGAAACAAAGACTCTTGCTTTTTGGATGGCAGCCTTTTTAGAAATATTACCCGGAAGGGTATATCCTAACTGTATGTTTCTTAACCGTAAATAAGCGGCATTAAGTACATACCTTGATTGTGGCCTTCTCTTTTGTATAGTCTCATTACTGAAATAAGGTTTAGGAAAATAAGCATCGGTATTGGGTCCCAGGATATTAGTTTCATCCGCAGGCCGCCAATAATCTAATACAGGCGAGCCTTTAAATACAGCGGAATTAGCCCAGGAATTGGTCAGCCCCCAAAAAGTATTCACATTAAATCCCGGAAGATAATCCTGTTTTAAACTGCCAGACCAGTTCATATTAAAATCAAATCCTTTGTAATTAAATCCTCCTGCAATGCCAATATTATATCTGGGAGTACTATTTCCAATAATCTTTAAATCGCCATGATCTGAAAGGGATCTATTGCCTTCAGTGATTTTGTCATCCCCATTAATATCTACATACTTCATATCGCCTGGTCCCCATTTAGGATAAAATGCGGTTTGATCCGGCATTTTTTCACCTTCTGTTTGAATTAACCCATCTGTAACTAATCCCCATATTTCGCCAACTTCTTTTCCCTTATACCAGTTGTCAATAAGTCCATTATCATTTCTATATTGTAAAATTTTTGACCGATTATCTCCAATACTCACTTGTGCATTATAGGAGAATTCTGATCCAATCCTGTCATGCCAATTCAATATAAGCTCAAACCCTTTCGTAGATAATGAAGCATTATTAGCAGTTGGCGTGCCTGTACCCAGAGTATAAGGAAGAGTCTCCTGGGGGCCAAACATATCAGTTGTTTCCCTATTGAACACATCAAAAGTTACATCTAACCTGTTATTCAGGAACGCTGCATCAACACCGATATTGGTCATCGTTATGGTTTCCCAGGTTAAATTATCACTGAGGATATTTGGTGTCTGCGCATAAGGAGGACGGGCATTACCAATGATCCAGGGAGTTTCAGGATTCACGTTTACAGTAGGAATATACAAATAGTTAGCAACATTTTGGTTGCCCAATGAACCATAAGAGCCTCTTACCTTTAGTGTGTTGATAACAGGTTCAATTGCCTGCCAGAAGTTCTCATTAGATATCTGGTATCCTGCTGAAGCTGATGGGAAAAATCCCCACCTTGTTTCCGGATCGAATCTGGATGAACCATTATAACGGGCGCTGAATTCAAACAGATATTTTTCTTTAAAATTATAATTGATACGGCCAAACACACTTTGTGTTGCCCAGTCATATTTACGATCGCTAAGTGTTGATGCCCCAAGAGCAGTACTAATGGATGGTACTGACTCGGATATCAAATTTTCTTTTCTTCCATACAATGAGGTATAAGCTCTTTCTTCCTGTTCATAACCCGCCAGTACTTTGACATAATGATCCCCCAAATTTCTTTCATAGGAAGACACTACGTTGGCTAATGAATAAGGAGAATGAGAAAGCATTGATTCGTAAGCGCTGTTCGGTTTACCGATATTACCAAATGTGCCATTCCCGAGCGCCACCATCACTGGTATGGATTCTTTCCCTTGATTGGTTTGTGTGATGTTATAATTATAGGAAATATTAGTCTTCCACCCCCTTACCGGCTCTATTTCAGCGCCTAATGTTACAAGCAAGTCATTTACATCTGTTTTATCTCTACCAGAGCTTTCAAGATACCTCACGAGAGGATTGGCTTCACTTCCATCCGGATTATACCTGGGTTGTATTGGGCCAAAAGAAAACAAGCTATTACCAATATATCTCCTTTCAACAGTTGTAATCCCAATAGGATAATCAGTATGCGTATTGGCATATTTGGTACTTAAATTAAATTTAAGCCATTTAGCAGCTTGGGTTGACAGGTTTGCCAACAGATCATACCTTTTGTATTTATCATAACCATAACCATAAAAACCGTCCTGGTCAAAATATCCCAAAGAAATATAATACTGGCTTTTGTCACTGCCGCCGCTTACAGCCACATTATGTCTTTGGTCAAACTTATGATCTTTGAACAAAATGTGTGGCCAATCGTAGTTGGCATTACCGATTCGTCTTCCGGTAAATACAGAAGTGGTTGGGTTAGCAGGATCAAATTCCGTTTTGTAAGTTCCATCCATAAAGCCTTTGATACGTTCCATCTGTTCAGCAGGATATTGAGGAGGACTTCCTGCGTTAATGGCAGCCTGGTTATAAACGGTAGCGAAAATCAACGAATTTTCCATGTGTGGAATTCCGATTGATTTTCCGAATATCATATTGTTGTTATACTGGATTTTGACTCCTTCATTTCTTTTACCTTTTTTTGTAGTGATCAGAATTACGCCGAAAGGAGCACGCGACCCGTAGATAGCAGAGGATGAGGCATCTTTCAGCACGGATACGCTTTCGATGGTTCCAGGGTCCAGATTATTAATATCCATTTCCACACCGTCAACCAAAATAAGCGGCGCACTATTGCCGCTGATTGACCCGACACCCCTGATATTAAAACTGAGTGCAGCGCCAGGTTCAGCACCAAATGCGCCCAGATTAATATTTAGATTTGGCGAAACACCTCTTAAGACTTCTCCGACATTTGGTAGCGGTTTATTTTCAAGAACCTCACTTGAAACAGATGCTACTGCTCCGGTCAAATTCGCTTTTTTCTGTGTGCCATATCCTACTACTACTACTTCACTGCCTAACGCCGCTTGTATTTCCATAACCACCGAAATATTATCGCTTTGCCCGACTGTTATACTTCTTTTCTGATAACCCACTATTGAAAGCTCGAGCACATCACCTGGGTTGGCATCAATTTTAAAGCTCCCATTTATATCGGTACTGGTTCCCTTTGGACTTCCTTTAATGACCACAGAAACCCCGGCGAGAGGATTGCCCTGATCGTCTTTCACTATTCCGTTGATGATATTAAGAGGCCTATCAATAGGTGTTTCGGGTGAAGTTAGAATGTCGGATGGTTTCTTTGCTTTTACAACAATGATCTTATCCAAAACGGTATAAGATAAAGGCTGGTTTTTGAAACAGAAATTCAGAGCCTCCTCTACAGAAACATTATTAATATGGATGCTAACTTCTTTTGCCTGCTTCAGCAATTTGTCTTTATAAAAAAAATTGTATCCGCTTTGCCGCTCTATTTCTTTGATAACTTTTTTCAGCGAAACATCATTGTGTGACAAGGTAATATTTTGCGAATAGCCCGTAGCACTCAGTTCGAGGCACGAAGCAAAAAGAAAAAAGATAATGAATTTCATAATCAATAGAATTTTGATCAAGCTCCTCATTTTATCGGTGGGAGAGTTGTCCGGAAGTTTAAAAAGCATAACTTTGTATGGTTTAGGTTAAAAAAATAAGCAGTTCTTACTTGCTTTGAATTAGTGCCTTCGCGGGCTAAAATGAACCTGAATTACCGGCCAGCAGTGTTCCAGCACTACTGGCTTTTTTGGTTCTTCATTTTAAGGTATTATCGTAATCTTTTTTCCTTCGGTTTTTATATGCATTTCATTCAATTCAAGCACTTTTAAAAATTTTGAGAGAGGAACATTTCTTGAGATTTTTCCGGTGAAACCTTCCACTGCAATTTTACCTTCAAAATTTACTTCTACATCATACCACCTTGCCACCTGCCTCATAAGTGTATATATGTCAGTATTATCAAATAAAAAGAACCCCTCTTTCCAAGCCATTACTTGCTGGAGATCAGCATTCTTGTTTATAAATATTCCGCTGGAAGTAAACTTAGCCTGTTCGCCCGGCGAAAGTATTTGTACTTTACCCGCCTTTTTAATTTTTATCGAACCTTCCAATAATGTGGTTTCAATATCAGGTTCCTCTGAATAGGCATTCACGTTAAAATGTGTACCCAGCACCTCTACTGTCATATGATCCACTTTTACTTGAAAAGGCATCATTGCATTTTTAGCCACTTCAAAATATCCTTCCCCTGTTAAAACAACTTCACGTATTTTACCTGTAAAAGATGCAGGAAATTTCAATGAAGATGCCGCGTTCAGCCAAACCTTGGTCCCATCTGACAAGACAATCTCATACTTACCGCCACGTGGTGTTGAAATGGTGTTGTAACCTACTGCATTTGAATTTTCCTGATCCACATAATATAACAGTTGGCCGTCTTCGCCCTTTATGACTTTTATATTTCCCTGCGTGGCAAGGGTTCCGTTTTGCGCACTATCCAGGTTAATGATGGATCCATCCGCCAATGTAAGAATGGCTTTACTGCCACCCGGGGCCACATCTTTATTAGGTTGAATATGTTTATTTATAGTTTTAGAAATATCAACAGGCCCTTCATTCTTATTGTAAAATCCGAAATAGCCACCCATCGATATTAATAATAATACAGAGGCGACAGCTGCCCATTTCATCAAT
>DATCWN010000075.1:0-5264 GCA_036566285.1 Hanamia sp. | reverse complement strand
TCCATTGAAGGTTTTAATGGATTTGGAAAGCATCATCCCGTGATGGCATTAACAGCCACCATTTTTCTTTTATCACTTACGGGTATTCCGCTTACTGCCGGATTTACAGCCAAGTTTTATGTGTTGATGGCTGCCGTTCAGGATGGGCATCAATTGTGGCTGGTGATCTTTGCCGTTATTTGTGCAGCTATCGGCGCCATTTATTATTTCAGGGTGGTACAGGCCATTTATTTTAAAGAACCAACACCAGGTATAAATAATGAAATAGTAGTGACCCCTGCTTTTAAGTATTTGTTGTTAATAACCGCCGGCCTTATCATTTTATTTGGTATTCTTCCCGGCCTGTTGATTGACTGGTTATATTATTAATACGGTCTCCTTGCCTTCCAGAGGAAGGTTTCAGTAACTTCTGTTTTGTTGAATTCTCTTTAATAATAGAAACGCATATTAATACAGGAATGGTAATAATGGATTGGCTGGAAATAGTACCTTCACTTTTGTTTTATTTGGTTGAAATAACTTTATAAAGATTTAAGGATGGTATGCAATTAAAAGATTCCCTTTCACTCGCTTTCCGCACCGTAAAAAGTAATAAGCTTCGTACAGGTATTACCGTTGCCATCATTGCATTTGGTATCATGGCATTGATAGGAATCATTACTGCCATCGCTTCCATGAACCAGAGTTTATCAGAAAGCTTTTCTACCATGGGCGCTAATTCTTTCAGCATCCGCTACAACGATCGCATGATTAGAATGGGTGGCAGGGAAGTAAAAAAAACTTCCACCAAATCCCTGAGAGAAAAGAAATCCAATGCCCGTAAAATTATCACTTACCAGGAAGCAAAGCTTTTTAAAGAAAGATATACATTTCCCGCCAGGGTGAGCATCTCTATCGGAGTAGGCAATGTGGTGGTGAATGATAATTATGTAAAGACAAATCCGAATATTTCTTTGCGTGGCGGTGATGAAAACTACCTGGCTCAAAGTGGCTACACTCTTGCCGCAGGAAGAAATTTTAATAAACTGGATGTGCAAAGCGGAAGAAGCATTTGCATTTTGGGCAACAGCGTTGCCCAAAAATTATACGGCGATAATACACAACGCGCCATTGATAAAGTGATAAAAGTGGCGGGAATAAAATACCACGTAACGGGTGTATTAAAAGATAAAGGCTCGAGCGCTTTTTTAAATGCCGATAACATCGTGCTCACTACTTACAATAATATGCGGCGTTTATTTCCTACGGATGGAACTTCATGGAACATTGGTGTTATGGTAAATAATATCAACGAACTGGAGCCCGCTATATCCGAAGCTAAAGGAACTTTGAGACCCATACGTAAACTCGCCATTGATGAAGAGAATAATTTTTTTATCGACAAAAGCGATAGCCTCGCTGAAATATTTATGAACAGCCTTGGCGCCATTACCACAGCCGCTGCATTTATCGGGCTTATCACTTTATTTGGCGCAGCCATAGGCCTCATGAATATTATGTTGGTAGCAGTAAATGAGCGAACACGGGAAATAGGTTTAATAAAAGCTATTGGTGGCACGAGTAAAAGTATTCGTTCTCAATTCCTTTTTGAATCGGTTTTCATCAGTTTAATCGGCGCTATTTTCGGTATTATTCTTGGAGTTATTGTTGGAAATGTGGTCGGATTATTTCTTCATACGGGGTTTGTAGTTCCGTGGATGTGGGTAGTTATCGGGATCGTGGTATGCTCTGCGGTCGGACTTTCTGCGGGCTTGTATCCTGCCGTGAAAGCTGCCCGGTTAGATCCTATTGTTGCGCTTCGCTACGAATAATATTTTCTTCTCCTGAATTTTCCTCGCAAAGAATGGTAACAGATTAAAATGGGAGTAGTTTTTTTCTGGGTCAATTCTAAAATCTAGCTGACAAATACCCTTAGGAAATAAGCTGGCTTGCAAAAGAAGATTTGATAATTGGGAACGATACTCTGTATTCATTGAATTTTTTCATCCAAAAGAACAAATCTCTAAAGCATTTTGTCATAAAATTTAAATCCATAAATTTTTTAAAAAAGGGCGATTCAACATTCAAATATTTTACTAACTTGTGCGCACTCTAAAATAATTTTTTTCGAAATTGGATTTATCAAATTTATTTCGTTAGAATTGTATCTGATAAAAGCTTTAAAAAATTACATCTTAAACTTAAACATTAAAAAACCAACAACATGGCAGATCTTAATTCAACTGCAAAATCTACAGTGAAAGCCACCACTTCGGTTCAGGCTAAAAAATCAAGTAACATTGTTTCTTTACTCGCTCCCTTTTTATGTGTTATAGCCGGTTATATGTTCTGGCGCTTTGCTATTGGAGCTGATAGTAATTTTACAAATCCCGACCCGAGTGGAGGTTTTTGGCCAAAGCAAGCAGGTCCCAAAGATGACTTTGCAAGGATGTATGATGGCGGTATTATCGTGCCTATTTTGATAGGGTGTTTTTTAATCGTTCTTACATTTATTATTGAAAGATGGTTGACCATTGTAAAAGCTGTAGGAAAAGGGTCTAATGCTGAATTTGTAAGGAAAGTGCAATTTTTTCTTGCTGATAAAAAAATTGATTCCGCTATTGCAGAATGCGACAGACAAAAAGGATCTGTAGGAAATGTAATGAAAGCCGGTCTTCGTAAATATAAAGCGATGATTGATGAATCGGAACTTACTACGGAGCAAAAAGTACTTGCTATCCAAAAAGAAGTGGAAGAAGCCACCTCTCTTGAATTGCCAATGCTAGAAAAAAACCTGGTATTTCTTTCGACCCTGGCATCAGTATCTACGTTAATTGGACTCTTAGGAACTGTTATTGGTATGATACGCGCGTTCAGCAGCTTAGGTGAAGGAAGCGGAAGTTCAGGTGGACAAGCCCAGGAATTATCAAGAGGTATTGCTGAAGCATTGTACAATACTGCCCTTGGTATCGGTACTTCTGCTGTTGCCATTATTTCTTATAATATTTTCACTACTAAAATTGATGCTATCACCTACGGTATTGATGAGTCAGGATTTACTTTAACACAAAGCTTTGCTTCTTTGTACAAGTAATTTTATGGAATTTTCTCAATGTTGAATCTAATTACTAATATTAAATAATAAAAAATGGCCAGAGCCAAAATAAAAAGAGGAAGCACTTCAGTAGATATGACACCCATGTGTGATGTTGCCTTTCTTCTGTTGACTTTCTTTATATTAGTGGGAAAATTTAAAGCTGAAGAAGCAGTGGAAGTTACACCTCCCTCTTCTGTATCTAATAAAACCATTGTTCAAAAAGATTTTTTCAATGTTACTTTTGATAAAGGCGGTACGGTTTACTTAGATATGGATGAAGCCATCAGAAGAGATGTGATTGAAGAGTTGGGAAAAGAAAGGAATGTTCAGTTTTCTCCACAAGAGATGGATGCTTTTGCAAAATCTCCTTTTGTAGGGGTACCTATAAATCAACTGGGACAGTTTCTTAAGTTAACTCCGGAACAGGTAAAGGGAACAAAATTGCCGGGGGTTCCTACGGATAGTACCAACAACGAACTACAGGCGTGGATATCTGCCGCCAAAGCTGTTCGTTTGGGATCCAAACTCGTTTATACTATAAAAGGGGATAATGGAGCGAAGTACTCCACCTTTAGAAACGTAATAGAATCATTCAAGAAAAATGATGAGTATAAATATAATCTGGTAACCAGCCAAACAGATGTACCAGAAGGAAGTGAATTGTACCAAAAGAATCTGAAGGAACAAACGGAGGGATCTAAGTAAACAGAATTTTTAAACAACTATTTAAAAACTTTTAAATTATACTACTATGGCAGAGATGGAGGTTAAAGAGAAAAGTAAAAAAGGGCCTGGTGTAAAAAAGGGTAAAAAGCTATCCACCCGTGTAGATCTTACACCGATGGTTGACCTTGGATTTTTGCTGATTACTTTTTTTATCTTTACCATTAGAATGTCTGAGCCTACGGCAATGAATTTATCAATGCCAAAGGACACTCCTGACAAAAACCTTGATACCAAAGTGAAGGAATCGGGTTCCCTGACGCTGATGCTTGGTAAGGAGAATGTAATCTATTATTATTTTGGAAGTGACCCCGCAACTATGCAGACCACTACTTACAAAGATGTAAGAGATATTATTCTTAAAAAGAAAAAGACAACCCCTGCAGAAGATTTCTTTGTGATCATTAAACCTGATAAAGATGCCAGTTATAAAAATGCTGTGGATCTGCTTGATGAAATGACTATTAATGATGTGAGCCGATATGCAATGGTAGATCCTACCGCTGATGAGTATAGCAAAATTCAGATGACAGAGAAGGCAGCAGGGATTCAATGATTTTTTATGGAAAAATTATAATCAGGTATCTAATTAAAAAAATTAAATAATGGAAGCTAATCAAATATTAAAGTCGGATATACTCGATATTATCTTTGAGGGTAAGAATAAAGAGTATGGCGCCTATGATTTGCGTAAGACTTACAACAAAAGAATTACCATCGCGATGGTTGCCACTATTTTGGCAGTTATTTTCTTTCTTGTTGCGTCGGCTTTGGCTAATAAATTTAAGCCAAAGGATAATGCGATTGAAATACAAACAAAGGACCTGGCGCTGCAACAGATTCAGGCAGACGAGCCACCACCACCACCACCACCGCCACCTCCAAAATTGCCACCGCCACCACCCGTGGCTACCGTTCAGTTTACCCCTCCTAAAGTAGTAAAAGATGAAGAAGTGGTAAAGCCACCACCAGAAATAAAGGAAATTGAAGAAAAGAAAGTGGACGTTAAAACTGTAGAAGGAACCAAAGATATTGGTATTGTGGCTCCACCTTCCGAAGAGAAGGGTACAGCCGTAATAGCAGCTCCCGTTGAAAAGAAAGAAGATCCTGATAAGGTTTTTACTAAAGTGGAAATTGAGGCGTCTTTCCCCGGTGGACCTGGAAAATGGGCTCAGTATGTACAGAGGGCTATTAGTGCAGAAATAGATGAATTTTCTGAGTCTGATTATGGCACCTGTGTAGTAAGGTTTATTGTGGACAGAAATGGTGTGGTTAGTGATGTACAAGCCACTACCATGAAGGGTTCCAAACTTGCTGAAGTAGCTGTAAACGCTATCAGAAAAGGGCCTAAATGGATACCGGCACAGCAGAACGGACGAATGGTAAATGCTTACAGACTGCAGCCTGTTACATTGACCAATCCTGACAGATAAAGAATTTTTTCAAAAAAGATTATAAGGAGATG
>DATCWN010000051.1:0-11051 GCA_036566285.1 Hanamia sp. | reverse complement strand
CTGTAGCCGTTCAGCCGGCTACAAATGCTCATTGGCAAAAGGTGGATTTGCCACACGACTGGAGTGTAAGGCAAAAGCTCGATCCAAAGAATGCAAGTAGCATGGGTTATTTGCCCGGAGGTATTGGATGGTATAAAAAATCATTGGTGATACCTCAACAAAACAATAAGGTTTATATCTATTTCGAAGGCGTGTATAATCGCAGCGAGGTTTTTATCAATGGTAAACCGGTTGGTAAAAGACCTAATGGATACATATCCTTTATGTATGACATCACCCCTTACATTAAATTCAATAAAGCGAACGAAATATTGGTACGTGTAGATCATCATCGTGCTGCCGATTCGCGCTGGTACACCGGTGCTGGTATTTACCGTGATGTTTGGTTGGTATATGCTAATCCGGTACATATTGCACAATGGGGTGTGTATGCTTATCCTACGGTGGATAAAAATTCAGGAGTTTTAAAGGTAGAGGTGGAAGTATCTAATACAGCCAATCAGCAACAAAAACTTACTGTCGTAAATGAATTGGTAAATGCGCAAAACAAAGTAGTCGCAAAAGCAAGTAATGCACTTGAGGTAGATGGTGCCGCTTCAAAAAAGATATCTACTCAATTGAAAGTGGCCAATCCCCAATTGTGGGATCTTGATAATCCTGTGTTGTACACGCTTCATACAAAAATTATAAAGGACAGCAAGCAGATAGATGCCAATACAACTACTACCGGTTTCAGGCAATTAACTTTTGATGCCAACAAAGGTTTTGCTTTAAATAATAAATGGATGAAGATGAAAGGTGTTTGCCTTCATCATGATGCTGGAGTGTTGGGTGCTGCTATGTACAAGGAAGTTTGGCGCAGAAGATTGTTGAACTTAAAAGAACTGGGATGTAATGCTGTCAGAACCAGCCACAATCCACAGGCGACTGTGTTTTATGAGCTGTGCGATGAATTGGGATTGTTGGTGATGAATGAGGCTTTCGATGAGTGGGAGTTTCCCAAGCGCAAATGGCTGGAAGGTTGGAATGTGGGTACGCCTGGCTACCAGGGAACCTATGATTTTTTTGACGAGTGGGGAGAAAAAGACCTGGCCGATATGGTACGCCGCGATAGAAATCATATTTCCATCTTTGCCTGGAGCATAGGCAATGAAGTGGATTATCCGAATGATCCGTATTCACATCCTGTATTGGACGGGTCTGCCGGAAGTGGGTTTACCCAAAAGATTTTTGGCGGATATAAAAAGGATGCACCCGATGCTATGCGCCTTGGTGTGATAGCAAAAAAGCTGGCAGCTACTGTTAGGCAATACGACAAATCAAGGCCGGTAACCGCCGGCCTCGCTGGGGTAACCATGTCCAACGAAACTGAATACCCATCGGCTCTTGATATTGCAGGATACAACTACACTGAAAGCCGTTACATAAGCGATCATAAAAAATATCCTAATCGTGTAATATTTGGTAGCGAGAATAGACATGATTTCAATGCATGGAAAGCTGTAACAGAAAACGAACACATTTTCGGACAGTTTCTTTGGACAGGCATAGATTACCTGGGTGAGTCTGGTCGATGGCCTTCGAGAGGGTTTTATTCAGGCTTATTGGATTTTGGAGGCTTTATAAAACCTCGTGGCTACTTCAGGCAATCGCTATGGAGTGAAAAACCTGTTGTGTATTTGGGTACTTATCCTTTGCGTGGAAGAAACAATTCAGGTGATGATGTTTTATCTCAATCCGAAAGAAGAAGAGAGGAATCTTTATCAATGGATGCATGGTCTTCGTGGAATTATAAAGAGGAGCAATTGATCCGGGTAGTTTGCTATACGAATGCATCCAAAGCAAGATTAATGCTTAATGGAAAGCAAGTTGGGGAAATAAAAGATTACGATAACAAAACGGGTATTATTTATTGGGATATACCTTATCAAGTGGGAGAATTAAAAGTCGAGGGACTTAGTGATGCAGGTAAAGTTTTGTCTGATTATAGTGTGAAAACATCCGGTCAGCCTTATGCTATAAAAGTGATCACGAAGGTAGATGGCGCTAAAGACCAGGTGGCACAGGTGGCCATACAAATCACAGACGCTAATGGTGTACCTGTAACGAATACGGATGTTGAAATTACCTGTACCCTATCCGGCAAAGGAACTTTATTAGGCCTTGAGGCTGGAGACAACAGTGATATGAGTGATTATACAGACAATAAGCAAAAAACTTTTCGTGGCCGCCTTATAGCCTATATAAAAAAGAATGGAAAGTCCGGCGATGTTAAGGTGGTATTTACGGCTCCTCAATTGAAAGAGGTAAGCATTGTGCTATAATATTTATTATTACTTATTTACTTAAAATTCTTTCATGATAGTGGCAGCAATTTGCTCAATGTTTTTAATACTCAATAATACTGATACGGGTTTGGTAAAACATTCAACTGAAAGCTATGAATTGGTTTGGTCCGATGAGTTTAATAAGAATGGCATGGTAGATACTTCTGTCTGGTATTTTGAAAAAGGCTTTATGCGTAATAATGAATTACAATGGTATCAGCCTGGGAATATATGGTGCGAAAATGGAAGGCTTATTATAGAAGGTCGCCGTGAAAACAGGCCTAATCCTGTTTACAAAGAAGGAAGCAATAATTGGAGAGAGAATCGCAAAGACATTCATTATACATCAGGTAGTATCAATACAAGACGAACCAAAACATGGCAGTATGGTCGTTTTGAAGTACGTGCAAAAATTATTGCAAAGCCTGGTTTGTGGCCTGCAATCTGGACTTTAGGGCAAAAGGGCGAATGGCCATCCAATGGAGAGATTGATATTATGGAATATTACAAGGGTGATATCTTGGCCAATGTAGCTACAGGCACTACAGAAAGATACAGGGCAAAATGGTTTTCAACTAAAAAGCCGGTTGCCTCTTTCAATGATCCTGATTGGGATAATTCGTTTCATACCTGGCGGATGGATTGGGATGAGAATTTTATAAGGCTTTATGTTGACGATTTGTTGTTGAATGAAGTGTCTTTAAGTAAACTCAATAATCCTGATGGAAGTAATCCTTTTCAACAACCGCATTATTTATTGCTCAATCTTGCCATAGGCGGTGACAACGGAGGAAATCCTTCCAATACAGAGTTTCCCAGCAGGTATGAAGTTGATTATGTAAGAGTGTATCAAAAAAAATGAGAAAGTATATATTAGCAACTACCCTTTTCTGAAATGTTGATTTTTTTAATTCCCGTTTATTATATGTGCTTTACAATTGTACTAAAATCTCCCCTTTTTTATACTGATTTCTCCCCCCTGCGCCGCAGGTCTGAAAGTACCTTCATATCTTAAAGTAAACGACGCTATAATGTATTTATACAATTATAGTATTTTATCAAATATTAAAAACGATTGTTTATGCATGTCCAATCAAAAACATGGCGGTTAAGAAAGCTATGGAAATGTAGCTTTTTATTTTTTCTTCTTTTTATCTCAACAGCTATTTCCGCCCAGGTTGTTGTAAAAGGAAGCGTTATTGATTCAAGGGGCGCTGGTATTCCGGGTGTTACCGTTACAGTGGTGGCTACGGGTGCGGGTACTACAACTAATGATGCCGGTCTCTATTCCATTAGTGCGCGCAGAGGGGATAAAATACAATTTACCAGCGTAGGCTTTGCTACTTATGAAGCAGTAGTGGGTAACAATGCTGAAATTAACGTTACGCTGACTGCTTCATCTTCTCAATTAATGGATGAAGTGGTTGTTGTGGGCTACGGTTCACAAAAACGTACAGATGTAACAGGAGCCATCGCATCGGTACCTAAAGAGCGGTTATCGAAATTACCGGTTAATAATGTATTACAGGCCATACAGGGTGCAGTAGCGAATGTAACCGTTTCACAAGCGTCTTCCATACCTGGGGATGCTCCCTCCACCCAAATCCGGGGCAGAAATTCTATCAATGCTTCTTCGGAGCCTTACGTAGTGGTAGATGGAATACCTCTGTCAAGAACTGATGGTTCCATAAATGATATTAACCCCAATGATATTGAGTCGGTGGAAATTCTGAAAGATCCCTCGGCGGTGGCTATTTACGGCGTGAACGGTTCAAACGGGGTTATACTTATTACTACAAAACGTGGTTTTTCGGGTAAACCTGCCATTAAGTATAGTGGATATACAGGCGTGGAAGAAGCAGCACATATTTTAACTCCGGCCTCGCCTCAACAAATGCTGGATCGTTATGCCGAATATTCACGGATTACAAATACAAGTTTATATAACGGGGGTCCGGTAAGAAATCAGTTTGAATGGGACAATTATCAGAACGGTACCACTACCGATTGGTTAGGGGCAGTGATGCAAACCGGCCTTATTCAGAATCATAATGTAAGCGTATCGGGTGGTAGCGAATCTGCTAAGTATTTTGTTTCAGGCGATTATTTGGACGAAAAAGGTATTTTAACAGGGTATAATTACAAACGATATTCCTTACGCGTCAACACTGACATTAAAGCAACCAGGTACCTTAGTGTGGGCACCTCCGCTTTTATTGTAGGGCATAACCGGGATGGCGGCAGGGCAAGTTTGTTACGGGCTGCAGCTATGACCCCGTGGGCAAAAATGTACAACGATGATGGCACACTTACCCAGTACCCCATGTATTCTGAAGCTCTATGGCCAAACCCGCTGTTACCTACCACTGTCAATCCCGAACGCCGGCAATTCAATTTATCGTTGAACGAATATGCAGAGGTGAATTTTGGAGAGATATTTAAGCCCTTGCATGGACTCAAATATAGATTCAATGCAGGTTATTCCTATGTTCCCGCACGTACCAATGAATACGAGGGGAAATCGGTATATAATCAAACCGGTTGGGGACAAATTACCAACAGCGAATCACAAACCTATACTTATGAAAACATCCTTACTTATAATAAGGATATAGGCCTCCACCATTTCGATCTTACGGGCTTGTATGCTGCCAAGCAAAAATACTGGCAGCAGGCTATAGCTACAGGACAGGTTTTTCCGAATGATGACCTGGAATGGGGTAACCTTGAATCGGCTTCCACTCAAACAGTATCTTCCCAAGCCGACATGTATCGTTCCATTTCCCAAATGGGGCGCCTCAACTATGGTTACGATAGTCGCTATTTATTCACCTTTACGGTACGCCGGGATGGTGCTTCAGTATTTGGTAAAAACAATAAATTTGGCACATTCCCCTCTGCTGCATTTGCGTGGAATATTCATAACGAATCGTTCATGAAGTCAAGCAAGGATTTATTCACAAACATGAAACTTCGCCTTTCCTATGGTGTTTCGGGGAACGAAGCCATTGGTATATATCAAACGCTGGCATTGATGAGCTCCAGCTCGCTGGCTATGGACGGTAGATCTTTAACAGCGCTGAAGGTTCAAACCCGTATGGGGAACGATGACCTTCAATGGGAAAGAACCTCAGGACTTAATGCCGGTTTTGATTTCGGCTTGTGGCATAACAAACTGAGCGGTTCTGTTGATTTTTATAAAACCAATACTTTCGATATGTTGTTATTGCAACGTATTCCAAGAATAACCGGTTATGCTGATGTATGGACCAACATTGGTAAAGTGGCCAATACGGGTATTGAGTTTACCCTTAATTCTAAAAACGTTGCGACCAGTAATTTTACCTGGAATACCATGTTTGTTTTTGCAAGCAATAAAAACAAGATTGTTGATGTTTACGGAAATGGCAAGGATGATGTGGGGAATCGTTGGTTTATTGGTCACCCTGTAGGCGTTATTTATGATTATACGAAAGTGGGTATCTGGCAGGAGGCTGAAATTACTTCTGGTGCTAACAAAGGCTGGGATGATGTGGCCTTGGCTGGTGATTTAAAATTAGCTGATATTAGCGGGCCTGATGGCACTCCGGATGGTAAAGTGGATGACAATGATCGTAGCATATTAGGACAAACCAGTCCGAAGTGGACTGGTGGCATTACTAATACATTTACTTATAAAGATTTCTCTTTAAGCATTTTCATTAATACGGTTCAGGGTGCTTTACGCAACAACCCGCAAATCGGTAGTGCTGCTGATGAAATGGGACGTCACAGTATGCCAGCCGCGGTTGGTTTCTGGACCCCGGAAAATAAAAATAATGAATGGCGGTCCCTGGGCAGCCACTCCAATTCACATGGTTACGGGTTTCCTTCCGATGCCAGTTTTACGAGGTTGAAGGACATCACAGTGAGCTATAATTTACCTAAAACCCTAACGAATAAAATAGGCATTGGTGGTTTGTTGATTTATGCAAGCGGACGCAACCTGTACACTAGCACCAAATGGCTCGGTTGGGATCCCGAAGCGCGGGATATTACACGCGGCTCTACCAACGATTTGATCAATTATCCTTTGGTACGTAGTTATATTTTAGGTGTAAACGTAACCTTTTGATAAATTATGAAGAACTTAAAAAAATGAATTATGAAATACTATAAAATTATATTTTTTATACTTATCGTTACCGCTACAACGGTTTCCTGTAAAAAGAATTTTTTGGATGAAGACCCTTATTCGAGTTACAGAACGGGCGCTACTGACGCACAAACTATTGAAGCGCAGGTCATCGGGCTGCACCGCACTTTTGCAGAACTTTGGGGATGGAGCGACCGGCAGGGTTTTTTATCTTGTTGGCAAATCGGCACTGATATTACGAGTGCCGGGGCAACTGAGGGTGTAGAAAACCCATTTTATCAATACGCCAATTTGAATTCTGAAAATGCAGGTGTAAGTTATCTCTGGCAGAAGTGTTACGATTTTATCAATCATGCTAATGTAATCATTGCAGCGGTTGGTGAAAATAATGTGAAGGCAAGTGCCGAAGCAAAGTTCTTTCGCGCGTATGCCTATAATATGCTGGTTACATTATGGGGAGATGTGCCGTTAGTTAAAGAACCAGTTGCATCGCCGGTTTTTAATTACACCCGTCAGCCGGTGGCAGATGTAGACAAACTGATAGACGAAGATCTGACTTATGCCATTGCTAATCTTCCTGATTTGGGGCAGACTGCAGAAAAAAGCCGCATTAATAAAGATATAGCACGCCAACTGGCAGCTGAAGCATACCTGCGCATTGGTATTCGGGATAATAGCTATTTTGCAAAAGCAGAGAAAGCAGCCACTGATATTATTAGTAACAGTAGTTACAAACTAATTGAGGCCCGCTACGGTAAGTACCTCAATGAGGGAGGAGATTATTACCGGGATATGTTTCGTTTTGGTAACCAGCGCCGTTCACAGGGAAATACGGAAGCAATATGGACGTTTGAGATGGAATACAACCGCGATGTAAACGGCGGAACTATTAACAATCCACAGCATCGCCGGGTATGGCAGCCTGCTTATCACAAATGGGATGGAATGGTGAATGCCGATTCTCTTGGAGGACGTGGAAACGGGCGTATGCGATTGAGCAATTTTATGAAATATAAAGTGTGGAACGGCTTAGATGGAGATATCCGTAACAGTAATTTTAATATTCGTCGTACCACTAACTACAATCGCCCCGGATTTAGTGCCACAATAGGAGTTACTGCCGCAGGTTACAGAGTTTCAAGTACGGACCCTTCAGCGGTAAACGTTATTACTATTAAAACCGGTGATAAAGTGGTACCATTTATCACAGATAGTCTGGAGGTTTGGTTCCCTTATCCTACAAAATGGGGAGGTTATGACCCTACTGATGACTTTGGGTTTGCCATAGTTAAAGATTGGCCTATCATGCGCCTGGGCGAAACTTATCTGTTGCGCGCTGAAGCACGTTTACGGCAGAATAATCCTGGTGGTGCAGCCGATGATATTAATGTGTTGCGCAACAGAGCTTTCAAAACCGCACGTGTGATAAATAATAATCCCAACCTTGGGAAAGTGAGTGCAAGCGACATGACTGTAGATTTTATTTTGGACGAACGTGCCCGCGAGCTAATTGCTGAGGAAAACCGCCGCATGACACTGGCACGTATGGGCAAACTTAAGGATCGTATTGCATTGAATGGCGACACCAGCCCTGCATCCAAAGTTACTACCGGCTTCCAGGATTTTAATTCCCTGCTTCCTATTCCTTTAAGTGAAATTCAACTTAATAAAGGAGCCGAATTAAAACAAAATCCCGGATATAATCCATAATATATTTTTAATTAAATCCGTGGTTCTTTAAATGGGGCTGTATCAAAAAGTTCAATGATTGTCATGTCGAGTCTAACGAGACATGACAATCATTATAAATAATAGCCTGGTCGAACTCTGGCTAATAAGCCCTTTGATGCCATTTCATTTTGCACTACCTAATCAGAATTTATTACCGCTATTATATTATGCGATCGATAATAATGTTAAGTGGGCTATTTTGAAAAGCAGGAAGGTCTTTCAAAACAATTATCAAAAGGGATAAAAAAATATTAATGAATTTAAGACTATTGCCTGTTGTCGGAGTAATATTATTTACATGCTGTGGAGCTACACAAAAGAATTTTCTATACAAAAAGCCAACTCAAAAGAAGGTGCTTTCAGTAATTGATAAGGTGAACGATTATTGGCAAAGCACGCATCCCAATCCTGGTTGGGCCTTTTGGGATGAAGCGGCCTATCACACAGGAAATATGGCTGCCTACAGGGTTACAAAAAAAGATGCCTATAAAAATTATTCTGAAAAATGGGCAGAGAAAAATAAATGGATGGGCGCCACTTCTCCAAACAAATCTGAATGGAAATACAATTATGGTGAAACCAACAAGCATGTATTGTTTGGCGATTGGCAGATTTGTTTTCAGACATACATAGACCTTTATAATCTTGATAAAATTAAAGACGCCAATAAAATAGCCCGTGCAAAAGAAGTGATGGAATACCAGATAAGCACTCCGCAAAATGATTATTGGTGGTGGGCTGACGGTTTGTATATGGTAATGCCGGTAATGACCCGGCTTTATAATGTAACGGGTAACGCGCTGTATCTTGACAAGCTTGCAGCATATTTTGAGTACGCGAATTCTATTATGTATGACGCCGATGAAAAAATTTATTACCGGGATGCCAAGTATATTTTTCCAAAGCACAAAACAGCAAACGGGAAAAAGGATTTTTGGGCAAGGGGTAACGGATGGGTATTTGCAGCGCTGGCCAAAGTACTTACAGATTTGCCGGATACCGATAAGCATAGAAATGAGTACGTCAGCAAATTTGAAGGGATGGCTGAGACCATAAAGAAACTGCAACAGCCGGAAGGCTACTGGACACGCAGCATGATGGATGCACAACACGCGCCGGGCCCTGAAACCAGCGGCACCGCTTTCTTTACGTATGGCTTGCTTTGGGGTATTAATAACGGTTTTCTTGATAAAACAGAATACCTGCCTGTGGTGCTGAAAGCATGGGATTATCTGACAGAAACCGCAGTTCAGCCAGATGGTAAGGTAGGTTATGTACAGCCGATAGGAGAAAGGGCAATACCCGGGCAAATAGTGAACAAAAACTCAACCACCAATTTTGGGGTAGGAGCCTTTTTATTGGCTGCAACAGAAATGTATGAATTTGTAAAAAGATAAAGCAGGGTGAGACTTTCCAAATTGGAGTTTCATTTCCATAAAAAAAGAGACTGACTCAAAAGGGCAGCCTCTTTTTTTATTTCATCTTAACCTCATTGGGATACCATCAAACCTCATTGGGACATAATCAAAAGAGGCCATCCTTTTGAGACAGCCTCTTTTATTTTATTAGTGGTTTCAGAAGAAATTTCTATAAAGCGATTTGCTTCTCAATCATCAATTTCCTTAAATTCATAAGGCCATAACGCATGCGCCCAAGAGACGTGTTGATGCTGCAACCTGTGAGATCCGAAATTTCCTTAAAACTTAATTCCGCGTAATGCCTCATAATAATTACTTCCTTCTGATCCTCAGGAAGCATGTCAAGTATTTTTCTTACTCTTTCGTGGCTTTGACCCTGTATCATTTTTTCATCTGCGCCTACTTCACAAAAGTTAAGTACTTCAAAAAGGTCGTGGTTGTCACTTGTTTTAATAGTAGGACTGCGTTTTACTTTCCTGAAATGGTCAATACATGAATTGTGCGCAATGCGCATTACCCAGGGCAAAAATTTCCCTTCATCATTATAGCGGCCGCTATTAAGGGTATCAATTACTTTAATAAAAACGTCCTGGAAAATATCTTCTGCGAGATATTTATCTTTTACCAGTAAATAAATTGATGTAAAAATTTTGTCTTTGTAGCGGGTTACAAGACTTGAAAGGGCTCCTGCATCTCCATTAAGATACAGGTGGATCAACTGCTGATCCGGTAGATTGTTCATGGTTTTCATAAACGGTGTACGGTTTTTGATTTAGGATATTGTGTAAGTCCAATTTAAGAGAAAATAACGCGGAACTTTTGCAGAAGGTTCTTCATTCTTTCAGGAAAATTGGAAGGATAAAATTAGACGATTAATCCATACTTCCAAATCGTTTGGGGATTTTTTTTTCAAATATTAGAAAATAGAGGGATACCACTCATTAAATGTTTCCGTAAAATTACGATTCATTATTTTTGCCAACCACAATGAATACAAGTAAACTTTCCATCAAGAAAATCTCTCAGGCGCCGGTACATACAGCCAATAATATTTTTATTAAAGGTGCAAGGGTTCATAATCTTAAAAACATAGACGTAGAAATTCCACGCAATAAATTAATTGTGGTAACGGGTGTTTCCGGTTCCGGTAAATCGTCTTTAACCATAGATACTTTATTCGCCGAAGGGCAAAGGCGTTATGCCGAAAGTATGAGCGCTTATGCACGGCAATTTATGGCGCGCATGAATAAGCCTGATGTGGACTATATAAAAGGACTTTGTCCAGCCATTGCCATTGAACAAAAAGTAATTACCAGAACGCCAAGATCTACTGTGGGCAGCATGACCGAAGTGTATGATTATCTCCGTCTTTTATTTGCACGCGTTGGTAAAACCATTTCGCCGGTCTCCGGCAGGGAGGTAAAAAAAGATGATGTAACG
>DATCWN010000461.1:7500-9695 GCA_036566285.1 Hanamia sp. | reverse complement strand
GGGCTCGTATTTTTTATCATTCAATTGTGCCAATATTCCCAGTGCTTTTGCCTGCACTTTTTTGTTGGGGTCTTTTTCAGCGATTTTTTCTATTGAAGTAAGCACCGAAGGGACGGTATAGCTTTTTGCCTCCTCCAATTTGTCTAAAGTAAATAAACGGATACCGGAATAGGTATCGCTAAGTCCATTGGCGAGGGCGCTTAATTTATTTTTTGCAAAAAAATCAAGCGCTTCCCTGCGATCAAGAAAATTAGCAGCGTATTTAAATTGTTGTTCAAATTCCTCGGCAGTTTTATGGTCTTTTTTGGTAGCAAGTAATATTTTATCGGCATCTACATTTATGAAAGAAGGCTTTTGCGCACTGGCAAAATAAAAAGTATCAGCCGGGTTTTGTAGCCAAATGTGGTACCTTTTTTTATTGGCTCCATTGCTATACACATCAATGGCAATGGGTAGTTTAAATACATTCCCGCCTTTTTGTTGCTGCTGCACGATCACCCTTGCTTTGCCCTCGTTGTAGTCGTAAGATATATCAAGATCAGGTTGACCGCTTCCATAATACCATTGATTCCAAAACCAGTTTAAATCTTTACCGGTTATGTCTTCAAAAACCAGCCTCAATTGTTGGGCTTCTGCAGATTTAAATTTATAAGTGGTAAGATATTTATTTAATGATTTAAAAAAAGCAGAATCGCCCACATAATTTCTGAGCATGTTTAAAATGCGGCCGCCTTTATTATAACTTACGGCATCAAACACATCCTCTTTGTCTTTATAATGAAATCTTACAAGGTCTTTATCATTACTGCCGCTCATTAAATAACCCTGCATTTCTGTAAAAGCATTTTCATCGGCAGCATCTTTTCCGTGGCGGTATTCATCCCAAAGATATTGGCTGTAGTTGGCAAAAGATTCATTGAGCGTAATGTTACTCCAGCTTTCGGCAGTTACCAAATCACCAAACCAGTGGTGAAATAATTCGTGGGCAATCACGCTTTCCCATGCATTTCCATCCACAAGCTGCCGGGCATTTTGATAAGCGCTTTCCTGGTGAAGGGTGGCGGTAGTATTTTCCATGGCGCCGCTTACATAATCTCTTCCCACTATCTGGTCATATTTTGGCCAGGCGTAAGGCACACCGGTTATTTTTTCGAAAAAGCCAATCATAGCAGGCGTTTCACCAAATATTCTTTTGGCAACGGGCGCATACTCTTTTTCTACATAATAATCTACGCTCATTTTTTTGTAATAGTCTTTTACAATTGTATAATCGCCTACGCCCATAAAAAATAAATAAGGAGAATTGGGTAAATTCATTTTCCAGGTATCGGTGCGTGTGCCATCAGCATTTTTCTTTTGGCTGGTAAGCAGGCCATTGCTGAGGGTTACATATTTGGAAGGTACGGTCATTGTAATTTCCTGGGTAGTTTTCTGTCCGGGTTTATCTATTGTAGGAAACCAAACGCTGTTGGCCTCTGTTTCCCCTTGAGTCCATATTTGAGTGGGGCCTTCGCCATCTCCTTTCGGATTAATAAAATACAATCCTTTAGCGTTGCTAATCGCCGCGCTTCCATGCACTTTGGCTTCATTGGGTTTTGAAATGTAATTGATATAAACGGTATATTTTTCGCCGCCTTTATAGGTTTTATCAAGTTGGATCCTTAATTGAATACTATCGTAAGTATATTGTAAAGGAATTTTAGAAGCGCCTTTCATGAGGGCGATTTCTTTTATGTCCATTCCTTTGGCATCAAGGGTTAAATAATCTGTAGGGTAAAAATGAGGTTGTAGCGTTACCCATTCTTTGCCGTAAAGCCATTGTTTATCGTAATCAAATTTTACGTCCAGTTTGGTATGAACGAGATTATTAATTTTGGGATCGGTGGCGCGGTAAATTTCTTTCCAGGCGGTGTCCCCAGGTGAATTGTTTTGCTGCGCAAATGCGGTTGCAAGAGAACCCATAAACAGAAAAAGAAGAAAGACTTTTTTCATAAATGATTTTTAAATGTGCCCAAAAGTAACCGACCTTATTCTAAGAAGATGCTATTTTTTGGATGAGCGGGTATTTTTTAGTATTATATTAAATAGATTTGCTCATGAAGTTTATTAGCCGGTTACCATTCGCTTTTATTATGTTATTAAGTGCGTTTGCTTTTTCTGCAAATGCCCAGCAAGTTCACTTTGTTTATTTGCAA
>DATCWN010000461.1:0-2500 GCA_036566285.1 Hanamia sp. | reverse complement strand
CATAGAGCGTGAAAGCCGCGTAAATGTAAAAGATTGGGGACGAGCAGTATCCTGAGTAAGGCGGGACCGGAGAAATCCTGCCTGAATCTGCCGGCACCATCCGGTAAGGCTAAATACTCCATAGAGACCGATAGTGAACCAGTACCGTAAGGGAAAGGTGAAAAGTACCCTAAATAAGGGAGTGAAATAGTACCTGAAACCGTACACCTACAAGCGGTCGGAGCCTCACAGCAATGTGCGGGTGACGGCGTGCCTTTTGCATAATGAGCCTACGAGTTACTCCTCACTGGCAAGGTTAAGTTCTTTAATAACGGAGCCGTAGCGAAAGCGAGTCCAAATAGGGCGATTAGTCAGTGGGGGTAGACGCGAAACTTTGTGATCTATCCATGAGCAGGTTGAAGGTGTGGTAACACACACTGGAGGACCGAACCCATTAGCGTTGAAAAGCTCTGGGATGACTTGTGGATAGGGGTGAAAGGCCAATCAAACTGAGAGATAGCTCGTTCTCCCCGAAATGTTTTTAGGAACAGCGTCGCATTTAAGAAGTTTATTAGAGGTAGAGCTACTGATTGGGCTAGGGGGCTTCACCGCCTACCAAACCCTGACAAACTCCGAATGCTAATAAATATCTGCGGCAGTGAGGCTGTGGGCGCTAAGGTCCATGGCCGAGAGGGAAATAACCCAGATTACCAGCTAAGGTCCCTAATACATAGTTAAGTTGATCAAACGAGGTGGGATTTCTATAACAGCCAGGATGTTGGCTTGGAAGCAGCCATTCATTTAAAGAGTGCGTAACAGCTCACTGGTCGAGAGACTCTGCGCGGAAAATAATCGGGCATCAAACTATGAACCGAAGCTGTAAGATTATTCATTAAATTGAGTATTCGGTAGGGGAGCATTCTAATCTGCGTTGAAGGTGTGTGGTGATGCATGCTGGAGCGGTTAGAAAAGAAAATGTAGGCATAAGTAACGATAAATAATGTGAAAAACATTATCGCCGTAAGTCCAAGGTTTCCTGATCAATGTTAATCAGATCAGGGTTAGTCGGGGCCTTAGGCAAACCCGAAAGGGGTAGCTGATGGCAAGTTGGTTAATATTCCAACACCCGCTTTAGTTTCGATGGGGCGACGGGGTAGTGAAAAGACCGCGATCTTACGGAATAGATCGTTAAAGGGTGTAGTTTTATCTTTTGTTGGCAAATCCGCAAGAGATGGCGAACCTGATAGTACCGCAAAGCTTCGGCAGCGCGGATAGTGTCTGTAATCAAACCCCCAAGAAAAACCTCTAAGGTTAGGCTAAAGCGGCCCGTACCGTAATCCGACACAGGTGGACGGGATGAGTATTCTAAGGCGCTCGGGTGAGCCGTGGAGAAGGAACTAGGCAAATTGACGCTGTAACCTCGGGATAAAGCGTGCCCCTCAGCAATGAGGGGCCACAGTAAAATGGTACAACCAACTGTTTAGCAAAAACACAGGGCCCTGCAAAATCGAAAGATGACGTATAGAGCCTGATACCTGCCCGGTGCTGGAAGGTTAAGGAAGGATGTTCGGCGCAAGCCAAAGCTTCTGACTGAAGCCCCAGTAAACGGCGGCCGTAACTATAACGGTCCTAAGGTAGCGAAATTCCTTGTCGGGTAAGTTCCGACCTGCACGAATGGTCTAATGAGTTGTACACTGTCTCCTCCACGAGCCCGGTGAAATTGTAGTATCGGTGAAGATGCCGGTTACCCGTCACGGGACGGAAAGACCCCATGAACCTTCACTACAACTTTGCATTGATTTTGAACTCTTGATGTGTAGGATAGTTGGGAGACTGCGAAGCAGTGGCGCTAGCCATTGTGGAGTCATCGTTGAAATACCAACCTTTAAGCGTTTAGAATCTAATCCCTCACGGGAAACAGTGCATGGTGGGTAGTTTGACTGGGGTGGTCGCCTCCTAAAATGTAACGGAGGCTTGCAAAGGTTCCCTCAGTACGGTTGGTAATCGTACATAGAGCGTATTAGTATAAGGGAGCTTGACTGTGAGGCAAACAAGCCGAGCAGGGACGAAAGTCGGCTAAAGTGATCCGGTGGTTCTGTATGGAAGGGCCATCGCTCAAAGGATAAAAGGTACTCTGGGGATAACAGGCTGATCTCACCCAAGAGCTCATATCGACGGTGAGGTTTGGCACCTCGATGTCGGTTCGTCACATCCTGGGGCTGGAGAAGGTCCCAAGGGTTCGGCTGTTCGCCGATTAAAGTGGCACGTGAACTGGGTTCAGAACGTCGCAAGACAGTTCGGTCCCTATCTGTGATGGGCGTTAGAAAATTGAGAGGACATGACCTTAGTACGAGAGGACCGGGTCGTACGTACCGCTGGTGTATCTGTTGTGCCGCCAGGTGCAGTGCAGAGTAGCTATGTACGGATAGGATAAACGCTGAAAGCATCTAAGCGTGAAACCAACCTCAAGATGAGTTTTCTTTTAAGGGTCGTCAAAGACTATGACGTTGATAGGCTACAG